>JBHEOL010000058.1:0-21654 GCA_046261635.1 Thermoanaerobaculia bacterium
CGATCGGGGCGGGTGGGCGGGAGGCCGGCGATCCGGTCGAGGGATCGGTGCTCATCCGCATCGCGCCCGAGTGGCACATCAACTCCTGGAAGCCCGATGACGATTTTTCGATCCCGACCGTCGTCGAGATCGAGTCCCCGGGCATGGCGATCGAGTCGATCGACTATCCCCCTCACATCGAGCGCGCGTTCTCCTTTGCAGGCGGCGAGGTGCTCGCGGTCTACGAGGGAGCGATCGCCGTCGCATTTCGCGGGGTTCGCGAGATGCCCGGCTCGATCACCCTGACCGCCCGGGTGAAGTATCAGGCGTGTAACGACAAAGTCTGCCTCCCGCCGCGGACCGAGACTGCCGCGGTCGAGATCGGTGCGGACGGGGTGGCCACCATCGTCGACTCGACGCCGGGTTCCGGTGGAAGTGGAGATTTCACTCTGCTGTCCGAAGCGCCGCCGGCGGAGTCCAGGCCGGCGCTGTTCGGCAGCGATCTCGGAACCACGCTCGAGAGCCGCGGGCTCGCGCTCACCCTGATCGTCGTATTCGTTCTCGGCCTTGCGCTCAACCTCACGCCCTGCGTCTATCCTCTGATCCCGCTCACGATCGCGTACTTCACTTCCCAGACCGGCGGGAGCAGAGGACGGAGGGTCGGGCTGGCCTCCTGCTTCGTCCTCGGTCTTGCCGCGATGTACTCGGCCCTCGGCGTGTTCTCGGCGCTTTCCGGCGCTCTGTTCGGCGCGTGGCTTCAGCTTCCGGCCGTGCTGATCTTCTTCGCTCTGCTGATGCTCGTGCTGGCGAGCTCGATGTTCGGGCTGTTCGAGATCCAGGTTCCGCACTTCATTTCCGACCGCGCGGGAGCACGCTCCGGCTACGCAGGCGCGGCAACCATGGGGCTTCTGGCAGGAATCGTGGCGGCTCCGTGCGTGGGGCCGTTCATCATCTCCCTGATCGCGCTCGTGAGCCAGCGCGCCAGCGTCCCGTTCGGATTTCTCCTCTTTTTCGTTCTCGCCCTCGGTCTCGGCTTCCCCTACCTGCTCCTCGGGATCTTCTCGACCGGGTTGAGCAGCATTCCTCGCGCGGGCCTTTGGATGGTCCAGATCAAACAGGCGCTCGGCTTCGTTCTGATCGCGATGGCTTTCTACTTCCTGCGGCCGATCGTCCCGGATGCGGTCTACCAGTGGGGTGTCGGCCTGAGCCTGCTGGCCGGCGCTCTGTATCTGCTGTTGAGGCGCGGCGGAGCCGTGGCTGGCGCCGCGGCAGTCCGCGCGGCCTGCGGGGTGATCCTTCTGGGCGCGGCGTTGTTTTTCCTCTGGCCGCGGGCCGCGGGCCCCGAAGTGGAGTGGACGCCTTTCGACGACCAGGCGCTGGCCCAAGCGCGGGCGGAAGGACGGCCCGTGATCATCGATTTCTACGCCGACTGGTGCCTCCCGTGTAAAGAGCTCGACGCCAGGACGTTCAACGAGGCCGGAGTGGTGGCGGAGTCGGAGAGGTTCGTCCGGCTCAAGGCCGATCTGACGAGCACGGGAGAGCCGCGCGTGGAGCAGCTCACGCGAGACTTCCGGATTCTCGGGGTTCCGACGATCGTGTTCATCGACGCATCGGGAGACGAGGTCTCCGCAGCGCGGCTGACCGGTTTCGAGGGCCCTCAGGCATTCCTCGCGAGAATGCAGCAGGTTCGGTAGGTTTCTACCGATCTGCGCGCGGGAGTCGGATGGAGGGTTCCTCGTCGCGTTCGCGATAGAGGATCGCGATCTTCCCGATGGTTCCGACGAGCTCGGACCCGGTCATGTTTGCGAGCTCGACCGCCAGCTCGCGGCGATCGCTCCCCGCGTCAGCCTCGATCCGGACCTTGATCAGCTCGTGAGCCTCGAGCGAGCGGACGGTCTCGGCAGCGACCGGGTCGGAGATCCGGCCCTTCCCGATCCGGACCACCGGATCGAGCTCGTGAGCGAGAGCGCGGAGATGCTTCTTCTGCTTCGGGGTGAGCATGGTGGTTACTGTCCCGAGCCGCTGGCGCCGACCGCTCCCGCAGTCGGCCGGGAGGCAGAACTCGCGTGTCCGCTCGCGACTCTCTGCGGTGCGCGCCGTTCTCCGAGGGAGAAGCTCCAGATGGCTTCGCGGCGCTTCCCGGTCTGCCGGTCGAAGCCCCACACCGCGGCGCGATACTTCCCGGCCGGCATCGGCTCCCGCATGACGAGCGAGATCCTGCCGTCGCGCGGATCGTACGAGAACGGCATCCGTCCCGGGGCGCCCACCACCGCGAGGTTGACCGAGGCAGGGTCGAGCGAGTCGAATTCCTCGATCCGGGCGGAGATCACGGGCCGGTCGGGGTTGCCCTTCGCTCCGGGGCGGGGTTCGGTTTCCGCCAGGTGAAGCTCGTTCGCCCCGACGAGTTTGCGGAATTCCGAGAAAGACGTCTTCTCGTAGATCACGACCCGGTTCATCCGGAAGGGATTACTTTCTTTGCCGACAGCGCCGAAGTTGCAGGTCAGCCCGATTTCGTAACCGGCGGCCTCGGTCGCGTTCGCGACCCGCGTGTTGTAGTCACCGTACGGATAAGCCAGGTAACGGACAGGCTTGCCGGTCTTTTCCTCGATGATCCTCTTGCTTTCGGCGAGCTCGTGATGGAGCCCCTCCTCCGAATGGCGGGTGAGGAACGGATGCGAGTAAGTATGGCTCTGCACGTCGACTCCGTCGTCGGCCATCTCCCGGACCTCTTTCCAGGTCAGAGCGTATGCGCCTTTCCCGATGAAGTTCGGGTAGATGAAGACGGTAAAGGGATAACCCATCTCCTTCATGACGGGATAGATCTCGGTGTAGGTGCATTTCCACCCGTCATCGACCGTGATGACGACCGAGTTCTGCGGGATGCTTTCCCGGCGTCCGGCGACGTAGTCGTTCAGGTCGGATAGAGAGATCACCTCGTACCCTGTCGAGCGGAGGTATTCCATCTGGAGGCGGAAGGCCTCCCGGCTCATCGAGTAGAAAGTGTCACTGGGCGACTCGACCACGTGATACGTGAGTACCACGGCCGTCGGCTCGGAGGCGCTGAGGGGCATGGCCATCGCCAGGGTCAGCAGCAGGAGCCGGAGTGTCTGTGCGAGGGTTCGGGGAGAGTTCGTCATGATTGGGCCCTGTCGAGCCGCCCGCTGCAAACGAGGTGCCTCAGGCGATGGCCCCCGGGGGGGGGCTCTCGGCAGCCGAGGCTCGATCCCTTCAGTATCGCCCAGAGCGGCCGCTCGTCCAACCCTGCGGAGGAATCAAACCACGGATCACCCCGTTACCCCGTTGCCTGCCGCCCCCCGCTGGGATAGATTAGGGCGCCTTTTTTGGGAGGTTCACACCCGGATGTCCGACCGTCTTTCGAGGAAAGAAATCAAGCACGACAAGTTCGTCGATGAAATGGAGACCGCGTACGAGGTCGCCAGAAAGAACGTCCGCTGGATCGTCGCCGGCTTCGTCGGCTCGCTCGTCCTGATCGGCGTCATCGTGGGCGCCATGCTCTGGATGGCGAGTCAGGAGCGCAAGGCGCAGCTGAGGCTGGCAGAAGCGATCGAGATCCTCGACTCCCCCCTTGGCCAGCCGACTCCGGCCGGGACCTATCAGACCGAGCAGGAAAAGATCGACAAAGCCGAGCCCATCCTTCGGGAGATCACCGATACGTATTCGGGGCGGGATGCGGCCGACGTCGCCGGGCTCTATCTCGCACGGTTCGAAGCGGGGAGGGGAGAGATCGAGCCGGCGATCGAGAAACTGAACAATTTCATCGATTCCCACCCGAAACACGTCCTCGCCCAGAGCGCCCGCATCAGTCTCTATGGCCTCCGCCTCGCCGCGGGACAAGCGCAGGAAGTGATCGCAGATCTGGAGAACGAGATCTCCGGAACGGACGCTCCGCTCCCGGCCGATATCGCCCTGGCGATCCTCGCGCGCGCCTATGAGGCTGGGAACCAGCCCGACCGCTCGCGAGAGGCCTGGCAGCGGATTCTGAACGAGTACCCCGATTCGGCTTACACCCTGGAAGCGCAGCGGAAGCTGAATCGAGGCTAGGGAACCTAGGCTCTCCGGAGTCCGGAGATTCAGCAGTACCGCGGCGGCGCGGCCTCCCACGAGGCGCGCCGCTCTTCGTTTCGGCGCACTTCTCAATCGGCATAATGGCTGCACGGCTTCCTCGCGACCAGTTCCGAGAAAGGACCACCATGGCAAACGAGCAGCCGTTTCTCTCCGACATCGAGGAAATCCGTCGCCGCGCGCGGCAGCACATCGAAGAAGGGGCCGTGACGGAAGGTTACCGCGGGGATCGGGACACCATCATCAGGCTCCTCAACGAAGCGCTGGCGACCGAGATCGTCTGCGTGTTGCGCTACAAGCGTCATCACTTCATGGCGCAGGGGATCCATGCCGATCCGATCGCGGCGGAGTTTCTCCAGCACGCGAACGAGGAGCAGCAGCACGCCGACGACATTGCAGCCCGGATCGTGCAGCTGGGAGGGTCGCCGAACTTCAGTCCCGAGGGGATTCTCAGCCGCAGCCACTCCGAGTACGTCGAGGGGGAGTCGCTGATCGAGATGATTCGGGAGGATCTGGTCGCCGAACGGGTGGCGATCGAGTCGTACGGCGAGATGATCCGGTTCATCGGCGACAAGGACTCGACGACCCGGAGAATGCTCGAGCAGATCCTGGCCGTGGAGGAGGAGCACGCCGACGATCTGGCGAGTTTCCTCGCCGACCTCGACCGCGATTTTCGGCCGCGCGACCGTACGGCCGGGTGAGGGGGTGAGCGGCCGGTGGGACGGCCGCCCCGAAAGGCGGACGATGGACCCGGCTGAGCTCGGCCCGCGGGGCGGACGGGCAATCGAAATATGGTAGATTGGCCTGGAGGTTGTTCGTCCCGCCACCAGCGCAGGGTCGGTCCCGAATGTCCAAACCGCTCGAACAGCTCACTCAGATCCTCGACCAGATCATCGCTCCCTACGATCTTTCGCACGATTTCGGGCGGAAGCAGGCGTACGAGGCCACCATCGACTACGCCCGGATGAACCTGGTCGACGACCCCTCGTGCGACTCGTTTCTCGATCTGGCGGCGACCCGGCTCGGCTTCGCCGCCATCTCTTTCGACCAGCTCGAGAACCGGGTGCGCCTTCCGAAGGGCGCCTGGCTCGACATCTGGATTGCCGACGACGATGACGAAGTCGCGATCACCGGCACCGAGCAGGGGATCCAGTACCTGATCGACCTGCTGACGCAGTTGCGTCAGGCGCCAAACCGCGAGCAGCACATCCATCTCGATCGCGCCTGGCTTCCCCTGACGGAGCAGTCGGCGAGCCTCGTCCTCTTCAAGGAAGAGGAGTCATGGTTCACCGGCGGCCCGGTTCCGGGCGATGGAGAGTACCCGCAGAGAGAGCTCGATCCGAAGGCGATCTACGCGATCCAGTTCATCCACTATCCGCCCGACGATCTTCCCATCACGGCCCAGAAGCTCTACAGGGTCGTCACGGTGGAGACGGCCGCCGAAGACGAGGCCAACATCAAGGAGTTTCCCGAGGGGTCGGCGGATCGCTACCGGCGGTTCGGATTCATTGCCGACAACGGGGAGCGTTTCTCGTGGGCCTTTCACCTCGACGATCCGGGAGTGAACTACTTCACCCACCGCGAGATCGTCTCCCTGGCCCTGCGTCCGGCCTGATTCCTGCTCCCGAACCGTGACCGGGCGGGCGGTTGAGCGTCCCCCCGGGGAAGGAAGCTCACAGCTTGGAAATCCGAAACGTACTCGTCATCGGAAGCGGAACGATGGGGCGCGGCATCGCGACCGTCTGTGCCCTTGCGGGCTTCGACACGACGGTCAACGACGTCGCCGAAGAAATCCTCGCCAGCGCCAAGAATGAAGTGGGCGAGATGCTCGCCAGGCGCGTCGACAAGGGAAAGCTCTCGCGCGAAGAGGGAGAAGACGCGTTCGCGCGCATCCGATTTCTCCCCGACCTGGAATCGGCTGCGCGGGAGGCCGATCTGATCATCGAGGCCGTCCCTGAGGACCTCGAGCTCAAGCGGGAGCTCTTCTCCCAGGTCGACCTGTTCTGTGGCGCCGACACCATCCTGGCGACGAACACTTCGTCGATCTCGATCACCGAGCTCGCCAAGAACGTCGAAAAGCGCGGCAACTTCATCGGGCTCCATTTTTTCAATCCCGTCCTGGTGATGAAGCTCCTCGAGATCGTCGTCGGCGAAAGAACGGTCGCCGAGACCGTCAAGGTCTGCCGCCGGTTCGCCGAGCGGATCGGCAAGGAGCCGGTCGTGGTGCGGGATAGTCCGGGATTCGCGAGCTCGCGCCTGGGTCTCGCCATCGGCCTCGAGGCCATCCGGATGCTCGAGGAGGGCGTCGCCTCGGCCGAGGAGATCGACCGCGCCATGGTGCTCGGCTATCGCCACCCCATGGGCCCGCTGCGCTTGACCGATCTGGTCGGCCTCGATGTCCGCCTCGGCACCGCGGAGTATCTGTTCTCGACCCTCGGGCCGCGTTTCGAGCCGCCGCGCCTTCTTCGCCGCATGGTCGAGGAAGGGAAGCTCGGACAGAAGACCGGGCAGGGCTTCTATTCGTGGGAGGAGTGAGGGAGCGAAAGTTCCCGGCCGAGGCCTACGAAGCGTTTGCCTGGGCCTACGATCCCGCGCTGGGAACCCGTTTCTTTCAATCGATCGAGCCCGAACTGCGCCGGCTGCTGGATGCCTTTCCCCCTCCCGGCCGCCGTCATCTCGATCTCGCCTGCGGGAGCGGCATCGCGCTCGAATGGTTTCAGAGCCGTCGCTTCCGCTCGATCGGGCTCGATGCGTCGCTCCCGATGCTGGATCTCGCGCGCTCGCGAACGGCCGCGCCTCTCGTGGCCGCCGACATGCGTGCGCTTCCCTTCCGCGTCGGCTTTTCGCTCATCACTTCCATTTACGACAGCCTCAACCACTTGCTGCGGAGGCGAGACCTCGAGGCGACATTCATTCAGGTCGGAGCGCTGCTCGCGGCCGGCGGCATCTTCCTGTTCGACGTCAACCATCCGGACGTCTACCCGCGAGTCTGGGGACTCCAGGAGCCGTTCGTCTCCGAGGGGACAGACCATCGGCTCGAGATGGAGACGCGGTGGTCGAGCTTTTTCGGGCGAGGAGAGGCCCGCATCCGCGGATGGGCGATGGCGGGTTCGAGGCGCGTGGAGATCCGCGAGCGGAGGCTGCAGCGAGCCTGGTCGTCCGGCCAGATCCGCGCAGCACTCCAGCGGGCCGGCCTGGAAACCCTGGAGGAGCGTCTGTTCGATCCCTACGGCGAGGAAGACGGCCCGGTCAAAATCATCTTCGCGGCGCGGAAATCCGCCTGAGGGCAAAAGCCAGAAACCAGAAGCCAGAAGAAAAGGCAGAAGGCAGAAGGCAGAAGGCAGAAGTAAAGGCAACGGCAAAGGCAGGGGAGCATCACGAACCGTTGGACACGTTCTGCTTTGCCTTTGACTTGACTTCTGCCTTCTGACTTTCCCTAGCCCCTGGCTTCTAGCGGAACGACCGCACGAAGCGACTGCTTCCGGTCGATGCATCGATCGCATACAACTCGTAGGACCACTCGTAGGTGTCGTGCGGGGATTTTCGACCGAGATCGACATAGCGAACGATCAGGAGCTCGTCCTCCACGAGATACAGCTCCCGCTCCAGGGCCGATCCCCGCAGCGCCTCGAGTCCAAAGCCGTATTTCGGGGCGACCAGAACACGCCGGCGCCGGGTATCGAAGGCCAGAAGGGGGCTTCCGCCGCTCTCGGGGAATCTGGAAACCGCTTCCACCTCCATCGACGGAACCTTCACCATCATGAGGTGGTCTTTTCCTCGATAGTTCTTCTTCCAGGTGAAGAGGCTCCTGGATTCGGGGTCCCACGCCGACTGCGAGAAGTTGAGGGAAGGGTGATCGAAGCGAATTATCCCTTCGCGCTCCGGGCCGAGCGAGCCGAACGAAGCCACGTAGTGATGATCGGCGAAGTACTGTTCCTGGTTGTTGAAGTCGGACGGTGGGCTGAAGAAGAAGATTCTGGATTCTGCTTGCGAAGCGTCCTGCCGCGCACACCCCGGACCGAGGGCAATTGCAATGACGAGGAGGACGGCTCCCTTCTTCATGAGCCCATGGTAGCGCAGCGAGTCGCCGATTCGAGGTGGCTGACGCCGGCAGGAAATGAGGAGAGTCGGGCTTCGACCTGCCGATGAGAAAGGAAGGGGATGTTCGTCCATCGGAGACTCGCCTCGAGTCTGCGGACGGGGCGAAAACGAAAAACGCCCCGCCATGCACGGCGGGGCGCGTTTCGATTGGTGAGCGTCAGACCCGCTTGCGGCCGACGACCATCCGGTAGATCAGCAGGAGCAGCATCGCGCCGAGAACCGCGCCGATCCAGCCGGCCGTCTGGCTCTCCGTTCCGAAGAACATCTGCCCGAGGAATCCGCCGACGAAAGAACCCGCGATTCCAAGCAGGATCGTCACGATCCAACCACCAGGATCATTCCCCGGCATGAGGAGCTTGGCGATTGCGCCGACGATCAGACCGAAGATGATCCATCCGAGAATACCCATGTTCGTCCCTCCATTCGGCGGGGTCGTAGTTCCGCCGCTGCCCTGAAAAGGCAACCTCGGTGCCAGATTCATCAGCAGGGGAGCCGGAACCGGGCTCGACCGGCAGCGCGGCATGCGTTTTCCGGAATGAAACCCCACCCCCTGCTCCGCGTATCTTCCCTTGAAACGAGCTCGTAGCACGGAAGGGGAGTTCCTCATGAGTGTGGAGGCATCGATGGGCCAGCCAGTCGACCGAAAGAAGCTGCGGTACGTCGCGATCGCGGCGCTCGCCATGTTGATCGCGATTGCGAGCCTGCTGGTGATGCGAAGCCAGGCGGGGGGAGCCTCGGACAAGGGCTCGGACCCGGCATCCTCCGACGCCGCCGGGAAAAAGAACGCGGCGGCCGCGCCGGTCGCGGCGGAGAAGAATGGAAAGAACGGAAAAGACGGCGAGAAGGAAAAAGCCCCGGTGCCGGTGAGCGTCATGGCTTCGGCCGTGGCCCCGATCTCGGCCTACATCAGCTCGACGGCGAATCTGGTGGCGGAGAACGAAGTCGAGGTGCTCTCCGAAGCCGAGGGACGCGTGGCCTCCCTGCTCGTGGAGGAAGGGGTTTCGGTTCGAAAGGGACAGCCGCTGGTTCAGCTGGTCCGCGGTGACGCCGAGATGCTGGAAGCGAAAGCGCGCGTGCGCGCCGGGAATGCCCGGGTCGCTCACGACAGGGCAAGCGAGATGTTCGCCAAGGGGCTGGTGAGCCAGGGCGACTACGAAAAGACGGCGATGGAGAGAGAAGTCGCGGATCAGGAGCTGGCCGAGGCGCAGTGGCGGCTGAGCAAGACGACGATCCGGGCGCCGTTCGACGGCGTGATCACGCGCCGCGATGTGAGTCTCGGCAAGCACGTCCGGCCCGGCGAGGCTCTGTTCACGGTGACCGATTTCGATCCTCTCGTCGCGCGGATTTACCTCGCCGAGAAGGACGTCATGGGGCTGCGGGAAGGGCAGACGGTCCGCCTGACCATGCGCGCTGGTGAAGGGGTGAGTTTCCCCGCGCGGATCCGCCAGATCAGCCCGGTCGTCGATACGTCGACGGGAACGGTGAAGGTGACGGTCGAAGCGGGCGAGTACCCGGCGAGCGTTCGCCCGGGCGCGTTCGTGGCCGTGGATATCGTGAAGCAGACGCGCGAGAGCGCGCTCGTGGTGCCGAAAGAAGCCGTGCTGCGCGAGCTCCAGGAATCGCATGTGTTCATCGCGCTCGCGGGAGTGGCGAAGAGGCGTCCCGTCACCCTCGGGCTCGAAGAGGGGGGCAGGGTCGAGATCCTCACCGGTCTTCGCCCCGGGGAGAGCGTGATCGTGGCCGGGCAGGGAGGGCTGAAGGACGGCTCTCCGATCCGGGTGATCGAATCTCCCGTGAAGGTCGCTTCCAGGTAAACAGTTTCAACCCATCAATCCGGCTGAACAGGAGCGCGAAGGATGCGTCTGGTCGAATTCTCACTCAAGCGGCGCGTCACGGTCTCGATGTGCGCGGTCGCGCTCGTGATCTTCGGGATCGTGTCGTTCACGCGTCTTCCGATGAATCTCCTGCCGGAGATTTCGTATCCGAGTCTCACGGTGGAGACGCGTTTCCCCGGCGCCGCACCGAACGAGGTCGAAGCGCTGGTCACGCGGCAGATCGAAGAGGTCGTGGGCATCGTCAGCGGCGTGCAGCGGATGACCTCGGCCTCGAGACCGGGGCTCTCGCAGGTGACGTTGGAGTTCGACTGGGGCCGCAACATGAACTTCGCCTCGCTCGACGTCCGGCAGAAACTCGAGCTGCTGACTCTTCCTCGCGAATCGGACAAGCCGATCATTCTCCGATTCGACCCGGCCAACGATCCGTTCATGCGCCTGTACGTCGCCGGAGGGTCGAACCTCTATCAGCTCCGCTATGTAGCGGAGGAAGTCCTCAAGAAGGATCTCGAATCGACGGAAGGGCTGGCGGCGATCAAGGTCAACGGTGGCTTCGAGGAGGAGATCGAAGTTCGGGTCGATGAAGGGAAGCTCGCGCTGCTCGGGATTCCGATCTCCGAGGTGAGCCAGAGGCTGCAGAGGGAAAACGTCAACCAGGCGGGAGGAAGCCTCTACGAAGAGGAAGCGCGTTACCTGGTCCGCTCGCGGAACGAGTTCGAGAATCTGGCCGACATCATGGAGACGGTTCTCGTGACCCGCGACGGTCGCAGCGTCCTGATGTCCGATGTGGCGCAGATCGTCCGGGGACACAAGAAACGCGACGTCATCAGCCGGTTTGGAGGGCAGGAGGCGGTCGAGCTGGCTCTGTACAAGGAAGGTGACGCGAATATCGTGAGCGTCGCCCGGGCCGTGCGCGCGCGGATCGAACGGGTGAAGGGCGAGCTTCCCGAAGGGGTGGAGCTGGTGACCGGTGTCGACCAGTCGCGCTTCATCCAGGCCTCGGTCGACGAAGTCCTGACCAACGCCGCGCTCGGCGGTCTGATCGCCATCGTCGTCCTTCTCTTTTTCCTGAAAGACCTCCGCTCGACGATCATCATCGGCGTTTCGATCCCGATCTCGGTGATCGCGACGTTCTTCCTCATGTATCGGACCGGAACGACGCTGAACATCATGTCGCTCGGAGGGCTCGCGCTCGGCGTGGGCATGCTGGTCGACAATGCCATCGTCGTCCTCGAGGCGATCTTCAAGCGAAAAGAGAGGGGTGAGGGGGCGATGGAGTCGGCCCGCGACGGCGCCAGCGAGGTGGGCATGGCCGTCATCGCATCCACCCTCACGACGATCGCGGTCTTTCTCCCGGTGGTCTTCCTCGAGGGGATCGCGGCCCAGCTGTTCCGCGATCAGGCGCTGACGGTCTCATTCTCGCTTCTCGCTTCCCTCGCTGTCGCGCTGACTCTGATCCCGATGATGGCTGCGATCGCCAGCGGCGCCCTTCGCCGGAAGGAAACGGCGGAGGAGGCTCCGCAGGGAGGAAAGGTCCGCCGCGCGCTCCGGGCCGCATTCACGACTGGCCCGGCAGTGCTTCTCCAATGGCTCCGGATCGCTCTGGGGGCGGTCTACCGGGCGATCGTTCTGCTGGTGCGACCTCTGTCTCGAATGTTCGATCGGGCGCTCGGCGCGCTGTTGGCCGTCTATCCCGGCATTCTGCGCCGCGCCCTGGCCGCGCGGTGGGGGGTGATCGGAGTCGTCGCACTGCTGTTCGCGATCTCGCTCGCTCTGGTCCCGAGGCTCGGCATCGATCTGATCCCCTCGTTCACGCAGGGAGAGTTCATGTTCCGGGTCGAGCTGACCGAGGGAACGCCGATTGAGGTCACGGACCGCTACGTGAACGCCATCGGCTCGGCGCTGGAGGGGATGGTGGGCGTCCAGAGCTGGTCGACGATCGCCGGAGGGGCGGGGCTGTCGCTTTCGAACACGGGAACCGAGGGAGAGAACAGCGCGCGGATCTCCGTTCAGATGGCTCCCGGCTCGACACCCGAGCAGGAAGCGGCCGCCATCGGAGCCATCCGGACCCGCCTGGAGCAGTCGGAGGAGGCGAAGTTCGAGTTCGAGCGGCCGACGTACTTCACGTTCCGGACGCCGATCGAGGTGGAAGTCTATGGAGACGACCTCGATCAGGTTCACACTTCGGCCCAGGCGGTCGCTGCGGGGCTCGGCGGGATACCGGGACTCGTGGACGTACGTTCGTCCTCCGAGCTCGGCAACCCGGAGCTGCAGGTCCGGTTCGACCGCGATCAGCTCGCGGGCCTCGGGCTCGATCTGTTCCAGGTCGCATCGACGATCCGCAGCAAGGTGCAGGGGGAGGTCGCGACTCGATTCATGCAGGGTGACCGCGAGATCGACGTCCTCGTACGTTCGGTCGAAGTCGGCAGCGCAAGTGTCGAGGATGTCCGCGACATGATCATCGCGCAGCGCGACGGGCGTCCCATCCATCTCAAGTCGGTCGCCAGCATCGAGCTGACGAGCGGACCGAGCGAGATCCGGCGCATCGGGCAGAAGCGGGCGGCGGTCGTCTCGGGAAGCCTCGAAGGTCGTGACATGGGCGCGGTGGCCGCGGATGTGCGGACGGTCTTGGCGGGGCTCGATGTTCTTCCGGGCGTGACGGCGAGTCTGTCGGGCCAGGAAGAGGAGATGCGGCGCTCGATGAGATCGCTGATCCTGGCGATGGCTCTGGCGATTTTCCTCGTCTACCTCGTGATGGCCTCGCAGTTCGAGTCGCTCGTCCATCCGTTCGTCATCATCTTCACACTCCCGCTCGGCCTGATCGGGGTGGTTCTCGCCCTGCTGGTCACGGGGAGGTCGATCTCGATCGTGGCGATGATCGGCATCGTCATGCTCGCCGGAATCGTCGTGAACAACGGGATCGTCCTGATCGACGCGGTGAATCAGCTGCGAAAAAAGGGGAGTCCGCGCCGCGAGGCGCTCGTCGAGGCGGGGCTGGCGCGCATTCGCCCGATTCTGATGACCTCCCTGACGACGATCCTGGGACTGCTGCCGATGGCGCTCGGCTTCGGCGAGGGAGCGGAGCTGAGGGCGCCCCTGGCGATCACCGTCATCGGAGGGCTTTCCTTCGCGACCGCGCTGACGCTGATCATCATTCCACTGGTGTACGACCTCGTCGATCGCGGTGAGGATGCTCCCGAGACGGAACGCGAAGCCGTGCGGGCCGGCGCTCCGGCGCCCGGTTCTGCCGCGGTCGGAATGGCGAGGGGCACCGAGGTGATCGGGTGAGCATCCCGACTCTCGCGGTCCGGCGACCGGTCACGACGATCATGGTGCTGCTCAGCGTCATGGTCGTCGGAGCGATCGCGATCAGCCGGATGCCTCTCGCGTTCCTTCCCGAGGTCGACGCTCCGTTCATCGGAATCCGGATCATGTATCCGAACTCGAATCCGAGCCAGATCGAGCGTGAGATCGTCAAGCCTGTCGAGGAGCTCCTGGCGACGCTCCCGAGCGTGAAGAAGCTTCGGTCGACCGCCACCGCCGACACGGCCGAGTTCCAGATGGAGTTCGACTGGGGGCTCGATCTCGACATCGTCCGGATGCTGGTGAGCGAGAAGATGGACCAGATCCGACCCTCGCTTCCGAGTGGTATCGGAGAGATCTTCATCTATTCATTCAATACGAACGACATTCCAGTGATCGAGGCGCGGATTGCGGCGGAAGGGGTCGATCTGTCGCAGAATTACGACCTGATCGAGGCGAGGGTCCTGAACCGGCTGCGGAGAGTTCCGGGCGTGGCCCGGGTCGATCTGAACGGCGTGGCTCCTCCCGAGATCTATATCGACCTTCTGCTGGACAGGGTCAAGGCGCACAACGTCGACCTCGGGGCGCTGATCGGCAGGCTGCAGGGCGCGTCCTCCAACATGGTTCTCGGGCAGGTGGACGAGGACGGGATGCGCTACAGCGTCCGCGCGGTCGGCGCATTCGACTCGGTGGAGTCGATCCGGGACATGGTGATCGACCAGCGAGGCCTCCGGATCTCCGACATCGCGGAGGTGAGCTATGTAGAGCCTCCGCTCGAATTCGGCCGCCACCTCGATGGCCAGTATGCCGTCGCTCTGCTCGTGTTCAAGGAATCGACTGCCAACACGGTCGACGTCGTGCGGGCCGCGATGAAGGTGATCAACGAGGAGATCGCCAGTGATCCGCTCCTGAAGGGGATCAAGCTGTTCACATGGGACGACCAGGCGGATCAGATCGTCGGCGGTCTCGAAGGGCTTCTGCAGTCCGGCCTCATCGGCGGCCTTCTCGCAATTGCCGTCCTCTACTTTTTCCTGCGGCGCCTGACCTCGACCCTGATCGTCTCGCTCTCGATCCCGTTCTCCATCATCGCCGCTTGCGGTGTGATGTATTTCGCCGGAAGGTCGCTCAACATTCTCTCGATGATGGGGCTGATGCTCGGCGTCGGGATGCTCGTGGACAACGCCATCGTGGTTCTCGAGTCGATCGACCGGCGCCAGCGCGAGGAGCCTGATGTCCGAAAAGCTGCGATGGACGGCGCCGGTTCGGTGGCAGTCGCGGTCATCGCGTCGACGGTCACGTCCCTCATCGTATTTCTCCCGCTCATCGTGGGCGGCAAGAGCGAGCTGACGGTGTGGCTCGGCGAGGTCGGAATCGCGATCTCCCTGGCGCTTGTCTGCTCGTTGTTCGCCTCACTGACGATGATCCCGCTCATGTCGGCGCACTTTCTGAAGCAACGCCAGGCGAAGCCGAATCGGCTCATCACGGCCCTCGAGGATCGCTACGTCACCGTGCTCCGATGGATCCTGCACCATCGGATATGGACCTTCGTCGGAATCATCGTCCTGCTCGCGCTCACCGTCGCACCCTTCGCTCTGAAGTTCGTCGAGGCGGGAATGTTCACCGCCACGGTCAACAAGCGGGTACGGCTCGCGTACGATTTCAAGGACTTCGCCTACAAATCCGACGCGGAGAAGGCGGTCAACACGATCGAGGCGTTTCTCACCGAGAATCGCGAGGATCTGCTCGTGGGCGGCATCTACAGCTTCTACACCGAAAACGAGGCCTCGACCTGGATTACGCTGGCCCGCAAGGGAATGAGCGACGACCAGGTGAAGGAATTGCGGGGGAGGATCCGCGAGAAGCTCCCGGAAATCCCCGGCGTCCGCGTTTTCTTCAATGAGGACCCGGAGGAGGGAGGAAGCTCCCGCCGGTTCGCGGTCAAATTCTTCGGCCAGGACAGCGGCGTGCTGCAGGGCCTGGCCGAGGAGGCCGAGCGGCGGCTCGAAACCCTCGAGGGAATCGAAGATCTCAACACGGGACTCAACCGCGGCCGCAACGAGATTCAGGTCGTGATCGATCGGGCGAAGGCGGCGCAGCTCGGTTTCACGGCCCAGGATCTGTCCGACATCTTCCGGTTCAGCCTCGGAGGCGTCCGCCTGAACCGGTTCAATTCGGGCAACAAGGAAGTGGAGACCTGGCTCGCCCTTCGGCCGCAGGACCGCGAGAACCTCGAAGACCTGCGGAATCTCGAGGTGCGCACCCGCGATGGACGGGCGGTTCTTCTCGGCGATGTCGCCAGCTTCGAAGTGATCCGGAAAGCAAACGCCATCCGGCGGGAGCACCGGAAGGTGCGGGTCGCCGTCACGGGAAGCTATGAAGGGGAAAAGTGGGACGAGAGGCGGAAGGAGATCGAGGGAATGATGAACGCCTTCGACCTGCCGGCCGGTTACTCGTGGAGCTGGGACGACCGCATCCTCGAGCAGGATTCGCAGGGGAAAGAGATGGGGGTCAACTACCTGCTCGCGCTCCTGCTCGTGTACATCGTGATGGCTTCTCTGTTCGAGTCGCTCTCCCAGCCGTTCTCGATCCTGTTCTCGATCCCGTTCGCGATTCCGGGAGCCATCTGGATGCTCGCGATCACCGGGACGCCTTTCAACCTGATGGCGCAGATCGGGTTGCTGATTCTGATGGGGATCGTGGTCAACAACGGGATCGTGCTTCTCGATCACACGAATCAGCTGCGCAAACAGGGGCTTCCGCGTGAAGAGGCCGTTTTCCAGGCGGGAAGAGAGCGGCTGCGCGCGATTCTGATGACGGCTGCGACGACCATCACGGGGCTCATTCCCCTCGCCATCGGCGGCTCGAGCATGGGCGGACTCTTCTACTTTCCTCTGGCGCGAACGGTGATGGGAGGGCTGATCTCCTCGACTTTCCTGACTCTGATCATCCTTCCGTACATCGACATGGGGGTCGAAGGAGCTGCGTCGTGGTTCCAGCGCGTCTGGCGGCGCTCTTCGGGAAGGCCTGCGGATGAGGCGGCCGCCGTGACGCCAGCCAGCGAAGTCCTGCCGGTTACCTGAGCCGGGCGGAAGCAGCGGTCACGCAAGGGCGTGACCGGCGACCCTGCGCCGGTGGCGCCGGCGGCGCCATGATCGAGTGGAGGAGGAGTCGATCATGGCGCGCTTTTCGTGGTGGGACTGGTGGCAGGACCGGAAGAGGCGCTATCTCGTCGTGGATGAGCCCTTCCTCGACTACGACCGATTTGCTTCGATCTGCGTGGGGACCGGGCTCCCGGCGATTCAGCAGCGAAGCACGTTCGCTTTCGACGGCGCCCGGGACGGGGCGGACCGGTTCATCGGGACCTCCAAACACGGCGAGAAGCCGTACGCGCGAATCTACACACGGCTCGGAAACCCGACGACGGAGTATCTCGAAAGGGTGCTGTTCCGGCTCGAGTGCCAGCACATGATCGACCGGGCGCTCGAGAACGACGAGAGGGAGCCGACGGTCGGCAGCATGGTTCTCGCCTCGGGGATGGCGGCCATCTCGACCACGCTTCTCGCCCTGCTGCGCAGCGGGGACGGGGTGGTGGCAGGGAACGTCTATGGCTGTACGGACTCACTTCTCCGGACGATGACCGACCGGTTCGGGATCGACCACTGGTTCGTCGACACGACCCGTCCCGAAGAGATCGACCGCTGTCTTTCGCAGAATCCGAATGCGAGCGTGGTCTTTCTGGAGAGCCCGGAGAACCCGAACCTCGGGATGGCCGACATCAGAGAAGTCTCCCGTGTCGCCACCCGTCACGGCGCCCTTCTCGTCGTGGACAACACCTTCTGCAGCGCCTGGCTCCAGCAGCCGTTCCGACTCGGAGCCGATATCGTCGTCCAGAGCCTCACCAAGTACGTGAACGGTCACTCGACGTCGATCGGTGGCCACGTCCTCGGCCCTTTCCCCTTCATGACGAACGAGTTCTTCCTGATGGCAAAGGATCTCGGGCCGACCCCCAGCCCGATGGACTCGTGGCTGAACTCGCTGTGTGTCCAGACTCTTCCCCAGCGCGTCGACGCGGCCTGCGAGACCGCGCAGAAGCTCGCCGAGTGGCTCGATGCGCGCGACGAGGTCCTTCATGTCGACTATCCGGGACTCCCCGGGCATCCTCAGCATCACCTCGTCGGGAAGCAGATCCGGAGCGGTGGAGCCGTAATCTCGTTCGAGCTCGAGGGGGGATACGAGCCCGCGGTGAGACTGATGGATTACTTCGCCCGCCACGACACGCCGATGGAGCTCGCCGTCAGCCTCGGTAGCGTGATCAGCTACATCCAGCATCCTGCTTCGATGACACACAGCGGCGTTCCGCGGGAAGACCGGATCGAGCGCGGGATTTCGGACGGGCTGGTTCGAATCAGCGTCGGACTCGAGGGCTTCTCGACGCTTCGCGACGCGTTCGTCGAAGGACTGGCGCTCGCGCATGCCGAGCGGCTCGCCCACACCTGACCCGAAGTCGACCGGATGGATTTGCGGCGGCTCCTGGCCGCCGTTTTCTTTCGTGCGTGAAGAAATCCGGATCATCGTGCGTGTGGCGAGGCGGGCGTGGCTGAGTCACGCGTGATGCGCCGTTTCGTAACAGCGAGCGCATGTTCGACACGGCCGTGTCAGGGGCGTGCAAACAACGTGGAAATGCGATCGCGGAGAGCAAACCTTCATCCGACGCTCACGTATCCTTCGGTCGGAACGCTCGAACACTGAAAGGAGTTTTCGAACAATGAAGAAGCTGATTCTCATCACTCTGACGATCGCAACGATGGCTTTGGTGGGCTGCGCGTCGAGCGCGACGACCACTACGACCGCAGGCGTGGATACGGCGGCCCTGAGCCCCAACAGCGCGACTCACTACCGGCTATTGTCGGATCCGAAGTCGATCCGCGAGATCGACTGGTCGCGGCCGCCGAGGGACCTGCATGTCAAAGGAGTTCTGACGAACCAGGGATTCCAGCCGGTCGGCAACGTTCTGGGGCGCGGACGACTGTGCACCGAGGGGACGGACTTCGTGAATCTGAAGGATGGCTCGTTCCACAGCACCGGCGAAGCGACCCCGCAGTCGCCGTACGTGAGCGGCTGCAAGGGACGAACCGGAGGCTTCATGCCTTCGAGCCGCGAAATCAGCTGAGCTGAAACCGCAGCTGCCGCGTCAGGAGCGGACCCGTGAGGGTCCGCTCTTTTCGTCCGTGCGAGGGCTTGCCGGACGGCCGAGGACCGGCTCCCCGCGCACGACGTACTTGTAGACGAAGGCGGTGATCGGAACGCTCAGAAGGAGTCCCCAGACACCGAACAGGTGCTCAGCGACGAGAAGTACGATGAGCACGGCGACCGGATGCAGCTTCAGGTGCCGTCCGTAGATCATCGGGTTGAGGGCGTAGGCCTCGACTGCATGAACGATCAGGATCGCCACCAGCAGCCATCCGACGAGAGGGGGCCCGCCGACCTGGAAGGCCAGCAGCGCGGCAGGGAGAGTCGACAGAAACACCCCGAACACCGGGATGTACGAACAGAAGAACACGATGGTCGCCAGGAGCGCGATCGAGGGAATGCCCAGAATGACGAATGAGATCGAGGTCAGCAGGGAGTTGACGAGCGCGATGACCGACTGCGCTTCGAACGCCCGGCCGAGCATGTGGCCGAAGGCGACCATCCCGGGCGCAATCTCGACGTAGATCTCGGAAGTCCTCCCGCTCGACAGCGACGTCGTCGCGCGCACCAGATGCGGCAGGTCCCACAGAATCAGGAACGAAAAGACGATCGAGAGCAGAAACTGGAGGGCGACGGCGATTGATCCGTTGACGAACTGCTTGACTCCGTTGACGACGCGCGGAATGAAGCCGCGCACCCACTGCTGGACCCGCTCGGCCAGAACCCGATAGGTCTCGGACTGCTGGAAAGAGCGGAAACTCTCCGGGCCGACGAGCTGGATGAGGAGCCCGTCCAGGTAGCGGCGGGTCTCGCGCTCGAGGACCGTGAGCTCCGCCGCAGGTGCGGCCGCTGGCTCTGCGGCTTCAGGTCTGAGGGTCGGAGCGGTCGCCGTGCGCGTTGCCGGCTCGGTTTCTTCCGGAAGGACGATTTCTCCCTCGATCGCGTCCTGCGCGACGTAGAGCCGAGCCATCTGACGCGCTTCATCGAAAATCCGGGGCACGATCAGGAGCGTCAGTCCCCCGATCGACACAATGAGTACGATGTAAACGAGGATGAGGCTGATTCTACGGTTCGGAATCCACCGTCCCAGCCAGCGGATCACGGTGTTGCCGATGTAGGCGAGGATGAAGGTGAGAAACAGCGCCGGGAAGAGGTCCCGCAGCATCCAGATCACGGCGACGATTCCGATCCAGATCAGCCACTTCCCGATTCGGAGTGCTCGCGAGGTCGCCATCGATGACAGTCTATCGCGAGCGCTCGAAGTCCGCGCGACCATCGGAGCCGGCTCGCATCAGCTCACCCGCCGGATCGCCGCGATGGAAACGTCGTCCTCGACCTTCGCCCCGTCGGTGTACCGCTCCCACTCGGCCAGAATCCGCTGACAGACGTCCGGAGAGCCCGCGTGACGCACGGCTGAGGCTTCGAGTGCGTCGTACCCCCAGGCCGTTCCCTCGCGATTGAGCGCTTCGGGAAGCCCATCCGAGCAGAAGACCAGGGAATCCCCGGGCGCCAGAATGCCGTGCTCGATCACCCACGACCCGGGTGTTTTGATTCCGAGCGGGTAGGAACCGCGACCGATACGCCGCGTGAGTTGACTCTGAGCGTCCATCTGCAGGATCGGCGGATGGCCGGCAACCGTGGCCGACCACTCACCTCCGGGCTCGAGGATGACGTAGCAGGCGGTGAAGAACGAGCGGGGGCCGCCGGTGCGGCAGAGGAGCCGGTTGAGGGTCGCCATGATGGTCGCCGGCTCCGGGGAGATCTCCAGCTGCGTGCGGAAGGCGGCCTGAGCCACGGCCATCACCAGGCCCGCGGCCATCCCGTGCCCCGAGGCGTCGCCGAACAGAATCGCCAGGCGCCCTCCCGAAAGGGGAGCGAAGTCGTACAGATCTCCGCCGACCGTATTCGCGATGCGGTTGAACGCCGAGATCTCGAGCGACTCCATCTCTGGCATCTCCCGCGGAAGGAGCGAGGCCTGCAGATCCCTCGCGAGCTCGAGCTCGTCGCGGAACCGGAGCTTGTCGATCAGCTCGAACGCCAGAAGGAAGACGAGAATCGCGAATGAACCGAACAGGGAGAGGATCGTCTTGAGGGACTCATTGGAGGCCTGGCCGGCGGCGAGAAGGTGGACGAATGAAAGTGTCCCGACCAGGCACGCGATGAGGAAAAGAAGGCGCCGCTCGGGCGAGAGGCGTTTCGTGAGGCCATAGACGAGGGCACTCGCCGTGCGGACCCCGCGCTTCCACCGCTTCGGCTCGTTCTCGATCGCGGTCTGATGCTCCTCGAGGAGCTTGCGGCGCACCGTCGGCCATTCGTCTTCGTACAGCCCCGCAACGTCGCGCGAGCCGACGGTTCTGATGGTATTTCCTGTCAGTTCGACCCAGTCGTGAAACTTCGCCATCTACCGCGATTGTACGGGTTCTGAGCCTTGGAGTTGCTCCGCTCGGGACCGCTGTGGCATGTTCCCGGCAACCGGACCGACCCGGCCGCCGTGGAGGCGGCCGCCGAAACCCGCGGGCCACCCCTCGAGCGGCGGCTCGGGAAGGAGAACCTCGATGAGACTCTGGATGCGAATCGCCTTGTTGATCGTTGCGCTGCCGCTCGTATTGATCGGCTGCCGGCGCGAGGAGCCCCTCACCGGAAGGGCGCCGGAGCCGGTGGCAGCCACCTCCACCGAGACCGCACTCTCCACGGCCGACGCCAAACTCGCGGCGGAGGAGCCGATCGCCATCTCGATCGTCGAAGGCGGGATCGTCATCACCTCCGAGCCGCTCGCGGGCGCCACTGATTTCCAGGTGACGAATCATGGAAATCAGGTGCATTCCCTCTCGATCGAAGGGGAAGGGGTGAGCCAAAGTCTGGAGGGGAATCTCCAGCCTCTCGAGACCCGGACCCTGCGTCTGCTCGATCTGCCCGCGGGGCGCTATCAGGTCTTCTGCCCGTTCCCGGGGCATGCCGACGATGCAGAGACGGCCGTGATGAACGTCGCGGCGGTGGAGGAAGAAGGGGCTAGGGACTAGGAGCTAGGGGCTGGGGGAGGTGGTCGCTGACGCGACGCTATTTTTTTAAGCTGGCGTTCGTGGGTGCTTGCCCTCTGCCTTTACTTCTGCCTTCTGCCTTCTGCCTTCCGCCTGCTTTTCCCTGGCCCCTGACCCCTAGCCCCTGG
>JBHEOL010000075.1:0-4480 GCA_046261635.1 Thermoanaerobaculia bacterium
GCGCGCCAGCAGCGTCCGTGACGCCGTCGCCGCCTCCTTCGTGTTGCAACCGGCGAACCTCCTGAGGATTTTCGCAACGACCTCCGGATCGTTCACGCTGTCGTTGATCTGCGCCAGCCCTTCCTTCACCTCGCCGATGAGAATGTCGGGCCGGTCGCCGGGGACCTGGAGAACCGGATCGGGTGCGAAATCGGGATCGCCACCCGGCAGGTGGTAGCCGGCGACGTCCACGTCGGTCAGCGCCCGGTATCGACCGTCGCCAACCTTGCGCACGACCGGGTACTCGCTGATCGTGAAGTAGCCGTTGAGCTGAAGGTACGCGCGAACGAGACCGACTGCGGTGTCCATGGGGAGAGTCTATCGCCCGCTCCGGCTGATTCTTCCCTCTTGATAGTAATATTCTACGGACATATATTTTGTCTAGCAAGGTATTACGCGAGACAACACGATGGACAGAGAGCTCAAGCGGGGAACGATCGAAATGGTGCTGCTTCACCTCTTTTCGATCCGCTCGATGTACGGCTACGAGGTCGCCAGCGAGTTGCGGGAACGGACCAACGGCCACTTCGAGCTGAAGGAGGGGACGCTCTACCCGGTCCTCTACCGTCTCGAGGAAGCGGGGCAGGTCACGACCGAATGGGTGACCCAGGAGCGTGGCGTTCCGCGCAAGTACTACGTCATCACCGATTCGGGACGGGCCCACCTGGAGCAGCAGCTCGAGCAATGG
Source organism: Thermoanaerobaculia bacterium (assembly GCA_046261635.1). Classification (GTDB taxonomy): domain Bacteria; phylum Acidobacteriota; class Thermoanaerobaculia; order Gp7-AA8; family Gp7-AA8; genus JBHEPS01. Next base: position 728 of record JBHEOL010000075.1, read on the forward strand.
CGAACGTTCACCAGTGCGGTGGCTCAACTGGTCGACGAGGGCAAAGGAGACAAGCGATGAGGACGACAGCAGAGGACTACATCAGCGCCGTGCTGGACAGGCTGCCGCGGGCGTGGTCCGGCCGCTCACGGGTCGAGGCCGATCTGCGCCTTCACTTCGCCGAACTGCTCGAGGCGACCAGCTCGCCGGAGGCCGCGGTGGAACGGATGGGCCCACCGGAGCGTGTCGCTGCCGAGCTTCTGACCCAGATCCCCCTCTCCCCTGACAAAGTGGCCGGCACGCTGGTCATCCGCTGCTGCTGAAGCCAATCAACCACTCACTCAACTGGTCAGGACGTGCGGCTTCACCAGGTCGACAGTGTGCCTCGCGTCATTTCTGGCTGCGGTCGCGTCGGCTTCCGAATAGAACGATGAGGGGGTGAGATCCTCGGCTCCGTAGAACGCGAGCTCCCGATCGCGCCGAAGCTTCCGGGAAATCCGCGTCAGTTCGTCGAGATGTTCCCACAAGTCTTCCGGCAACTTCTCCCGCTCCTCGACGAGCAGGTCGGAGACGTCATGAATGCGGGGCGGTGTGACCCCGCTCGAGCGCAGGTGCCCCTTGAGAGTCAATTCGACGATCTCCTGGGACTCCCGTACGACGTCAGCCCAGCTCTTTTCCCGATACAGGACGTCGAGAGCCAGCAGACGAATCTCGGCCCGTCTCACGTAATCGCGCGCAAGTTCCACGTTCCGCATCAGGCGACCTCCACCCAGTAGTGCTGACCATGCACGACACGCCGGACGATGGTGCCCGAGGCGATCTGCTGTCGAATCCGAACCAGTTGCCTCGATACGATGAGCTCCCGCTCGAACAGCACGATTCCTTCGACCGCAACTTCCGCCCACACCCCGCTCAGGTTTTCCTCCTCCGGCGGGAGATGCACGAAATGCGGCTCGATCAGGTGGGCTCCCCATCGCATCGGCGCCTCGTCCCACTGCTGGTAAAGGCTTCGATGAATCGGCACTGACTCGTCGAGCACGATCAGGAGGTCGATGTCGGAGGAGTCGGCAAGGTCGCCTCGCGCCCAGGAGCCAAAGGCAACCACCCCCAGCAGCGCTCCTCCGGCCATCCTTGCAGCTCGCTCCACCAGTCCGGACGTGGGACCGTTGACCCTCTGACCCGGCAGCGCGAGCTTCCGGGCGCAGTACTCATTCAATGACAGCCCCTCTTCGTCGGCGGCCCGACGCAACGCCGCATGAAGCGCTGCATCGATTCTGAGTACGAATCGCCCCGAGGCCGCCGCCTTCCTGTCGCTGGCCAACATAGTACCACTAGCCTACCGCAGTGATACTATCTCGTCAAACCCGGGAAAGGCTACGCGCGCGTATTACGGAGCGTCAGCGCCTGACGACGGTCCGCCGGCGGGGCTCGATGGGGGTCCCGAGGCTCCGGTAAACCGGAAAAGGACCGCCTGCTCAAGCAGCCGCGCCTCTATCGTTCGGATGCTACGACGTGCGGCGGCGGAACATCGCGACGAGGATGAGCAGCCCCGACGCCCACCAGTTGGCCGTGATCAGAAGAACGAGCACGGCGTAGAGGCTTCCGCGCTGAGGCATGCTGCTGACTGCCGACAGGGCGAATTGAACGGCGAGCGCAATCGGACCAAGGGCCAGAAGCCAGGCCTGCCACTTCTTCCCCGCTCGCGCCTCTTCCGGCCTGAGCACCATCACGAGCGCCGCGATCAGCATCCCGACCGAAAGCGCCAGAAAGACGAAGTTGAAAAAGGGGACCTCGTTCATTCGCTTCCTCCGCCGGAAGAAAGCTTACTCCCGAAGGATCCCCCGGCCAACTCATGATTCCCTTACTCACTCCGCGCGCAACGTTGAACGCATATCGATCCGCCGCCTCTCCGGCGGCCACCATCCTGCTCGAGGGATTGATCTGCGCGAACCGCCCGTCGCTGCGTCCCGACACCACTGGCGCCGGGGGCATCATCACCCAGACGTACGCCTGGAAGACGGAATCCGGATCGGGTACAGGCATCATCTTCAGGGTGCACGGGTAGTTTCGCATACGATATGCGGATGAGGAACCTCCCCTGCCCACGACACATCTAACAAACATGCGCCTCCTTTTGATGGTCGTGATCGCGCTGCAGAGCCTCGAGGCGGCGGCGAGCGGGCCGGCCAGGGGAAGCCTCTGTCTCAGCGACCCCGGCTCGCTGATCCTCGCCAGGCACTGCAGGTCCGTCGAGGGGAGTTCCTTCGAGGTGGAGACGGATTCCGAAGAGCGGATCTTCGCCTGGATCAGCTCCGATCGGTCCGTGATCGCACTCGGTGTCGTCCCGGCGAGCGCGAACATCGTCACCCTTCCCGAATCGCCGGTCGCGATCAATCTCGAAGTCAAAGGTTCGAAGGATCGTGGCTGGCCGCAGACCACGGCACTGGCGATCGGGACGCGCGAGACTCCTGGCCGGTGGCGGATTGAGCTGAGCCCGATCGACGTCGTGCGTCTCCGGACGATCCTCCTTCCGGCGGGGACGTGGGACGTGCGACTCAGAGCCGCCCGTCACGCCGTGACCGCGCTTCCTCTCACCAGAGTCTTCGAACCGCTCGCCCTCGGCGTCATGGCGCTCGAGCCTCTTCCCCAGATTCGCGGCACCGTGATCGACCGTGAAGGAGAGTTCATACGGTCCGCCGTGATGATCAGCCACGAGCGCGAGCTCCTCACGACCTCCGGCAACTTCGGAGAGATCCTCTACGAAGCTCCATGCACCGGGGAGGCAGACTGCGTTCTTCCCAAGGGGTTCAGGATCGAGTATCCCGGCACGGCGGCGGCGTGGTTCTCGGTCACGAACCGCACACGCGACTTCGACTTCGCCACTCTCCGTCTGGCAAAGGGGGGCACATTGAACCTCGAGCTCGACCGGAGCTCGGTCGAGGCACCCCTTGTCGTCGAGATCCTCGACGATCCAACGGCCCGGATTCCAGCTCCACCCTACGCGCCCCGCATGTTCTCAGACGCCCATGAGAAGTCGCATCGACGGCAACTGCGCCGCGAGGCGCCGGATCTTTTTCCTAAACCGCGATCCTTCCCGCTGATCAACTCTGCCGTATTGACCGAGGATGAGTCATCGGCGAAATTCGAGAATCTGCCGGAAGGCCAGTTGCGACTCGTCGTCCGAGGACGCGAGCAGGGGGAGTATCTCTCCCGATTCTTCCACGTGACACCCGAGGAAACGCTCGGGATGAAGATCGCGATTCAGCCGGCGGAGTTGACGGTCGACGTTTCGCGCGACGGCCAGGATGTCGAAGGCGTTCCGGTTCTGATCACGCAGTGGAACGCGCCATGGCATCGGGTCCAGTCGCCGCCGACCGATACGAGAGGAAGATCGACCGTCACCATCTGGGAAAAAGGAAAGCATTCCGCACAGGTGGTCGATCCCGACATCCGCGCGGCGACCCTGGTCGAGATTGGCGAGGAGAAGACGCAGAACGTCGCGATCGACGTCATACCGGCGTCGGTTTCGGCGCGGATCGTGGAAGCCGGCACCGAAACACCGGTGTCGGGCGTTGCGATTCTGTTCGAGGACCTGTTCTACCGCGGAGACTCCGCTCCCAGGGCGGTCACGGACGACGATGGCCGGTTTGAGATCGAGAGCGTCATGACCGAAGGGTACAATTGCGAGATCCGTGCAGACGGGTTTCTCCCCGTTGCAACGAGAGGCTGGATCAGGCCTGGCCACAATGACCTGGAGCCCATCCGGCTGTCTCG
>JBHEOL010000277.1:0-4150 GCA_046261635.1 Thermoanaerobaculia bacterium
GCGGCGCGGACGCCGCGCTCTTCGAGGACGTGGAGGCCGGTGATCGCGGTGCCGCCCGGGGAGGTGACCATCTCGCGGAGGATCGCGGGATGCGTTCCGGTCTCGAGGACGAGTCTCGCGGCCCCGAGAAGCGTCTGGGCGGCGAGGAGCTGGGAGGCGCGGCGCGTCAGGCCGGCGCGGACTCCCCCGTCCGACATCGCCTCGAGCACGAGCATCGCGTAGGCGGGGCCCGAGCCGGAGAGGCCGGTGACCGCGTCGAGCTGATGCTCCTCGACGATCGCGGTGACGCCAACGGCGTCGAAGATGCGCTGGACGATCGCGAGATCCTCCTCGGTCGCATGCGTTCCGGGAGCGACCGCGGTCGCCCCGGCCTGGACGAGGACGGCGGTGTTGGGCATCGCACGCACGACGCGAACGCCGCTCCCGAGGCGCGACTCGATCGCGCGGAGCGGCGCGCCGGCCGCGACCGAGAGGAAGAGCTTCGACGCGTCCGCCTCGCCGGCGATCTCCTCGAGCACGCCGAGAAGCATCTGCGGCTTGACCGCGAGCACGACCACGTCCGCGCGCCGAACGACCTCGGCGTTGTCGTGCACGACCTCGATCCCCCACCGCTCGCGCAACTCGACGGCGCGGCTCGTGCGCGGCACCGAGGCGATGATCTGTTCCGCCCTCGCGGCGGCGTGCCCGAGTAGTCCGCGGATCATCGCCTCGGCGATGTTCCCCGCTCCGATGAATCCAATGCGCTGTTGAATCTCCATGTCGCCTCCCCTTTTCTCGTCTGCGGAAAATGAAAAAGCCCGGCTTCGCGCCGGGCTTCGGATTCGTTCGTGCTCTCGATTGTCAGTCGGTCTTCAGCACGCGCGGCTCCGGCCCGGGACGGGGCCCGGCGGGACGACCGACGGTCGCGGCTGCGCGGTGAAGAGGACGATCATTTGCGGAAGTGAACGCGGGAGGTAGGGAGGGGTATTTCAGGAAGTCAGAAGGCAGAAGGCAGAAGTCGTAGATGTGGTGGCGGGTGGGGGCTTTGGAGTGCGGCGGCCCTAGCCGCCGCTTTCACTCTCGGCGGCACCGCGTGAATCATCCTCGCGCGCCATCCCGGATCGCTTCACCGGCGCGGGCGGGGCGCCGTCGCGCAACAAATCGCGATTTTCGCGGCTTCACGGAAAGTGAAAGCGGCGGCTAGGGCCGCCGCACTCCAAAGCCGCCGCCCGCCCGCGATCCAGCACGGGAGGAAAAGATCCTCCGCCACTAGAAGGCGGGATAGAAGCCTTCGAGGAGCTGGTGCACCGTCGGGACGCCCTTGGCGGAGGCGCGCTCCTGGATCGCTTTCATCTGCACCATGAAGGGGATCTGCTCGACCTCGTAGAGAACGCCGACCGAGAGGACGTCCCTCTCACGCGTGTACCTCTGCGCGGCGGCGCGATCGGTCTTGTCGTAGTCGTCCGGGATGTGCTGGAGCTTGGCCTTCAGCTCCTTGAACTGCCCGTCGCCTCGGAAGGTGACGCAGGGGGACATGACGTTGAGGAACGAGAAGCCCTTGTGCTCCATCGCCTTCACCATGAGGGCGACGAGGCTTTTCGGATCGCCCGAGAAGCCGCGTCCGACCCAGCTCGCTCCGAAGGAGATGGCGAGCTCGCAGGGGTCGACGGACGGCTCGGGGTTGCCGTAGAAGGTGGACTTGGTCTTGTCGCCGGTCGGGGTCGTCGGGGCCGCCTGCCCCTTCGTGAGACCGTAGATCTCGTTGTCCATCATGATGTAGGTGATGTCCATGTTGCGGCGCGCGGTGTGGAGGAAGTGGTTTCCGCCGATCGCGATGCCGTCGCCGTCGCCGCCGACCGCCACCACGTTGAGCTCGGGCCTGGCGGCCTTGACTCCCGTGGCGAGCGTGAGCGCGCGGCCATGGAGGCCGTTGATTCCGTACGTCTCGACGTAGCCCGGCAGCCGCGAAGAGCAGCCGATGCCGGAGGTCACGACCGTGTTCCACGGCTCGAGCTGGAGCTCGGCCATGGCGCGATGGAGCGAACCGACGACGCTGAAGTCACCGCACCCGGGACACCAGACGGGCTTGAGGTCCGATTTGTAGTCTGCGGCTTTGAAAGCCGTCACGTCGCACGCGGTCATGCCAGGACCTCCTCGGGTCGGGTTACGGTGCTCATCGACTTGCGGATCTCGTGCTCCACTTCGGTCACCGTCAGATGTTTGACTCCGGAGCGCTTGTACAGACGCGTCGTCTCCTTCGGGAGATCGAAGAGGGTCCGGAGGTAGGTGTAGAACTGAGCGCCGTAACTGAGCTCGATGATGAGCAGGCGGTCGACGCTCGCCCGGAAGGCTTCGAAGTCCTTCACGGGGAAGGGGTGGATCATCTGCGGCACGAAGGCCGAGACGCTCTCGCCACGCGCGTTGGCCGCGGTGACCGCTTCCTTGACCGCTCCCTTCGAGGAGCCCCAGCAGACGACGCCGACCTTGGCCTTCTCCGGGCCGTAGCGGCGCGAGAAGTGATACCGCTCGCCGATGGCGGCGAACTTCCGATACCGCTTCTCGTTCATGTGCTCGTGCGTCTCGTACATCGAGCTCGGGCGCCCCTGCTCGTTGTGCTCGAGACCGTTGGTCTGGTAGATCCCGTGCCGGAGGCCGGGGACGGCCATCGGCGAGACGCCGTTCGGCGTGTCGGCGTAGCGGCGGTAGCCCCCTTCGACCGCTTCATCTTTCGGAAGCAGCCGGTCGCGAACCTCATGCTCGAGGGTTGCGATGTCGAGCGTCTCGCGCCGCGGCCCGATCAGCTGATCCGAGAGGATGATGACCGGGATCTGGAACTCCTCGGCGATGTTGAACGCATCGACCGTCGCGTGAAAGCAGTCCTCGACATCCGAGGGGGCGATGACGACCCGCGGCGTGTCGCCGTGGCTCGCGTAGATCGCGTGCGAGAGGTCGGCCTGCTCGCTCTTGGTCGGGTTGCCCGTCGACGGGCCGCCACGCTGGACATTCAGGATGACGATCGGAATCTCCGCGATCGAGGCGAGGCCGAGCATCTCGGCCATCAGCGAAAGGCCGGGGCCGGAGGTCGCCGTCATCGACTTCACCCCGGCGAACGAGCCGCCGATGATCGCGCCGATCGCGGAGAGCTCGTCCTCGGTCTGCACGACCGTGCCGCCGATCTTCGGCATCACCTCGGAGAAGTAATGGAGCACCTCGGAGGAGGGAGTGATCGGGTAGCCGGCGAAGAAGCGGCAGCCCGCATGAACCGCGGCGACCGCGGCCGCCTCGTTCCCCGACATCAGGAGCTTGGTCGCTCCCGGCGTGTACGCGAGTCTGCTGTCGGCCGAGACGGCCGTCACCGTCTTCGCGTGCTCGATGCCCGCCTCGAAGGCCTTGAGGTTCGTCTCGGTGACGCCCTCTTTCTTCTTGGCGAACTTGTTCATCACGGCCGCGCGGAGCTGGTCGACCGGAAGGCCGAACAGCGTGCCGAGGAGCCCGAGGGTCATGATGTTCTTACCGGCGGGCGCGCCGGCGTCCTTCGCGAGCTGCGAGAACGGGATCGGGATGAGATTGAGCCGCCCCAGCTCCCACCCTTCCGGAATCGGATCGGCTTCCTCGTACAGCAGGATCGCGCCGTCGGCCGGGATGATCTCCGACTTGAACTTCCCGTAGTCGGACCAGCTGAAGATGACGACTAGATCGACCGTGTCCGCCTGGGCGAAGAGGTGCTCGGGACTGATGCGCACCGTGCAGGACGATTCGCCGCCACGGATCTGCGGGCCGTATGCCTCGGTCTTGATGACGTTGAGCCCGACCTTGGCACAGGCCTGGGCAATGAGATCGCCGGTCGTGACGACTCCATCCCCTCCGGAGCCGGTGATCGCGATCGTCAGGTCGTTACTTGACATGAAATTCTTCCTCCTGATGAACCTGTCGGCAAGTCTGAGGCACAGGGGGGTTTGCTTCGACCGACTCGGTCACCGGGTCGCGTGATTTGGGTCACAGGAGAGAGGCAAGTCAGAAGGCAGAAGGCAGAAGGCAGAAGTTAAGGCAAGGCAGAAGGCAGAAGGCAGAAGGCAGAAGTAAAGGCAACCGCGAGGCACGAAGCGGGGTCATCTTGAGGGAGTGCCGCGGAAACTCTCGCTGCACGACGACGGCGGGCGCGACCGAAGGA
>JBHEOL010000101.1:0-7402 GCA_046261635.1 Thermoanaerobaculia bacterium
ATGCCGCAGTGCGGCCGATCAGGAACGATCCACGTCTTCGGTCGCCACCGGCTGCGGTTCCGTGGCGTCCTCCTCTACCGTGGACTCGTCGTCATCCACCGAAGCGTCCTCGTCTTCGGCATACTCCTGATCGCCATCTTCATCTTCATCTTCATATTCTTCGTCGTCATCGCCTTCGACGACGGCCGATTCGACCTCGGCCATCTCGTGCTCGGTGGCGAGCTCGATCGCCCGCGTCGCCATTTCCTCGTCCACGCCCTCGATGGCGATGAGGTCATCGACACTCGCATTGAGAATCGAATCGAGGTCGTCGTATCCGGCATTCTCGAGAAGGTCGGCCAGTTCCTGGTCCATCTCCTCGATGTCGTGGACGTTGGTTTCCGCGCGTGCCTCGGCCATCGCCTGGTGCAGCATCGCGGTGAGCGCGTCGGCCACCTCGCCCTTGACCTCTTCCTCGGACTTGATGTCGATCTTCGCACGGATCAGCTCGGCCGCGAGGCGCACGTTGAGGCCTCGCTTGCCGATCGCCAGCGACAGCTGGTCATTGTCCACGATCACGTCGAGGTTCGGGCGCATCCCCTCGTCCGAGGTGACCGCGACGCGCGTGATCTTCGCCGGGGCGAGCGCGTTCTGCGCGTACGTGACGATGTCGTCGGTCCAGGGAATGATGTCGATCTTCTCGCCGCGAAGCTCGCGGATGATCGACTGCACGCGCGATCCCTTGACTCCGACGCAGGCGCCGACGGGATCGACGTCCCGCTCGCGTGAGGTCACCGCGATCTTCGCGCGCTCTCCCGGCTCGCGGACCGCCCCCTTGATCATCACCGTGCCATCGTAGATCTCGGGAACTTCCATCTCGAAGAGCTTGATCAGAAGCCTTGGATCGGTGCGCGAGAGAACCACCTGCGGCCCCTTCGGCTGCGTGTGGACGTCGATGATCACCGCCTTGATCCGGTCGCCGGCCGCATAACGCTCGGCCCGCGACTGCTGCGACCGCGGGATCGCTCCCTCGGTCTTTCCGTTCAGGTCGATGATCATGTCGCCGCGCTCGAACCGCTTGACGTATCCGTTCTCCAGCTCCCCGACCTTGTCGGCGAACTCCTTATAGACCTTCTCGCGCTCCGCCTCACGGACCTTCTGATAGAGGACCTGCTTGGCCGACTGCGCCGCGATCCGCCCCAACTCCTCGGGCGGCTTGCTCAACGGAATCTTCACCAGGTCACCCGGCTCGACGTCCTTGTCGAGCTTACGGGCTTCCCACGTCCGGATCTCGGTCAGCGGATCGTCGACGATGTCCACGACCGTCTTCATGAGATGGTCGATCCGGATCTGTCCGCCCGCCTCGGCCGCCGGATCGAACTTCTTCGCATCCTCGACCACCAGCTGCGCAACCGGATCCTCGACCTCTTCCGAGGTCGCGACCACGTCCTTCACGATGTAGATCTGAACCGCACCCGTCTCCCGGTCCATATCGGTGTGAATCGGCTCACGGGTCTTGTAGTACTTCTTCGCGGCGGTCGCCAGAGCGTCCTCGAGCGCCGAGAATACGCGCTCGACGTCGATCGACTTCTCGTGGGCCAGTGCCCGGATGTCCCTGCCTACGTTTTCGCTGAACATTCGATGCTGCTCCTTGCACCCGGAGGCGGCTCGACCGCCCTCCGCTTCCTCACGTTTCTCAGATCTCGACTTCGAGCCGCGATTCCTTGATCGTCTCCATCGGTATCTCGTACTGCTTGCGGCTCTTCGTCTTCGGGTCCATGACGACGATCTGCTCCCCGTCATACGACTCGAGAATCCCCACGATCACGTGAAGACCCCCGATGGCCCGCGAGGTCTTCACCCTCACGAGCCGCCCGATGAACTTTTCATAGTCCGACGGCCGGTAAAACTTTCGGTCCAGCCCCGGTGAGGACACCTGCAGTTCGTAAGCCCCCGGAATCGGGTCCTCCACGTCCAGCAGCGCACTCACCTGGTGGGAGATCAGCTGACAGTCGTCCAGCGTGACCCCCCCGTCATCTCTTTCGATGTCAATTCGCAGCAGGTAACCCCGACCCTGGGGCCTGTAGTCGATGTGGACGAGCTCAAGCCCTTCCGCCTCAACGACTTCGGTGATCTGCCGTTCGACTTTCGGATTCAATTCCGCCATATGAAGAGCAACAAAAAAAGCGGCCACTCGGCCGCTTTCGTGGTAATTCGAAAGCTGTCGGCGCATGCTAACACGCATACGCAAGGGCAACAACAGGGACTCTGGAGGGAGCATTCCGCATAAATGCGGCGGGAAGGAGGAAGTCAGAAGGCAGAAGGCAGAAGGCAGAAGTAAAGGCAACAGCAAAGGCTTAATTGGGTTCCTACCCTCACCTGAGGAGCGGTCGAGCCGTTTCGACCGACGGGGCCAAGCTTGGTTCTTGCTCTTACTTCTGCCTTCTGCCTTCTGACTTCTGCCTTAGCCTCTTTCCAGGCTTTGCTCGGCGAGGATCCGGATCATCAGCCGGGTCGCCTGGTCTGCCTTCTCATAGGTCTTGCGGAGGAGGTCGATATGGGCGGGGTCCTCCAGGGCGGAGACCGTGAATCCTTCGGCCGGCTGCTTGGGGTCGGAGGTGCCGATCTGTTTCCACCCCTTGGGAGTCATCGAGCTCGACAGGTAACTTTCCATCGCATCCGGAACGGTATGACGCTGTCCCGAGGGCGCTCGGAGCGTGAGGATCCGATCGGACCGGAAGATCGTCATTCTCTCGGCCAGCGGGATGAAGCTGCCGCGGGCGTTGGCGACCTGCTCTTCGACCGCCCGCTTCACCCGGTCCGAGATGACCTCCTTCAGCCGGCGGGCCCCCTCCCCGTCGGGATCCGTATAGCGGAGGCCGATCGTATAGATGTTCTTCCTGAAATCTCTGGTCTGGCGCTCGATCCGGCAACGGACGACCTCTGCGGGGATCGACAGCCGCTCACCCATCCACTGAAACGCGAGATTCCCGTTCCGGCCGAGAGGGAGGGGCTGCAGATCGACGACCCGTGCGCCATGGAGGCTGAAGTCGACGATCTCGACCTCGACGCCGCCGAGGGAAGCGACGAGCGGCTCCTGAAACAGGAGACGCTGGAAACGGCGGCGGTCGAATCCATCGCGAGACATGGGGAGACGATTCTAGCGGGAGGGGCGGCAGGCTCCAAACAAAACGGTCAAAACGGTTCCGAACCCAGGACACGGAAAGGCCGTCCCGAGGGACGGCCTTTCTGCTGTGGCTCTTGAAACAGGGATCAGTCGCGACGGACCAGGCGCTTGATCGGCTTCGCGCCGTAAATGCAGCCGAAGTCGAGCACCGGGATGTACTGTGCCTCGAGGTAGGTCGGATCGTTCGACTTGTTGTCGAGGAGCGAGCCGTAGGCGAGAAAGCCCGGATCGCTGCCGCTGCTGATCGGCTGCTGCTCGAGCAGCACCCAGGCGCCCGTCCCGGTGAACCCGGGGAACAGGTCTGCGACTGACTGCTGGGAAAAACCGAGGGGCGGGAGCGAAACGGTTACGGTCGCACCAAACTGCTGCCCGTTCGACTGGAACAGCCGGGCGGTGACAACGGCCGACGAGAACTGCGAAGCGTTCACGATGCCGATGTTCGTGCGGTAATTGATGTTCTCGCGAATGCCCGTGATGAAGACCTGGTGGAGCTGCTCGGTGATCGCGTCGGGGGAGACGAAGTTGAACCAGGGAATCCCCGGGATCAGCTGACCGAACGTCGCGCCAGCCGCGTCAGTCGTGTAGATGCGCGCCTCGACCGTGATCGGAAGGCAGTCAGCCGCGTTGGTGTCGCAGGCCGTGCAGTTTCCTCCTTCGCGGCACGCGAAGAAGATGAGCTGGCCGACCGTGCCCGTCGCCGGATCCGTCGAGTCCGCCTGCCCGAAGACTTGGAGCATGATGTCGACGATCTCGCGCCGCTCACCGGGCTCGAATACGGGAAGCCGCCGAGTGTTGGCCGGATCCGTGACGTTCTCGTTGTTCTGGCCCTGTCGTGCGAAGGCCACGTCGACCACGACGGGCTGGTTGCTCACGTTCGCGATCCAGACGTCGGTCCGGAAGAACGCGTTGTTCCCGGCAGGCGTCTTTCCCGCGACCGGCAGATACACAACGTCGGCCGAGCGGAACGAGCTCGCCATCGCGCTGGTCGCCATCAGACCCACCAGCGCGGCAATCATGAAGATTTTTCTGTTCGCCATTCGATTCCCCTTATCTAGGATTGCCCGCCTCATTCCGAGAGGACATCCACTTCCCTCAGCATGTCGGGCTATTGTAGACGACGTTGCGATCTCCGCGAAGCGGCCCGCGTATACTCCGCCTCGTGGCTTCCACTGTTCACCGTTTCCTCATGGATCGAGAGTGGGACGGATCGCGGCTCGATCAGGTTCTCACCGCCCTTCTCCCTGAACACAGCCGAAGCTTCCTCTCATCCCTGATCGCCGACGGCCGCGTTGCAATTTCCGGGCGAACCGTCACCCGCAAGTCCGAGCGCGTCGAGGCCGGCACCGAGGTCACCATCGAGATCCCCCCGCCGGCCTCCACCGATGTGATCGCTCAGGACATCCCCCTCACCATCCTCTATCAGGACGCCGATCTGGTCGTCATCGACAAACCGGCCGGCCTCGTCGTCCACCCCGCCGCCGGCCATGCCGACTCGACCCTGGTCAACGCGCTGCTCCATCATGTTTCAGACCTGAGCGGCATCGGCGGTGAAATTCGTCCGGGAATCGTCCACCGCCTCGACAAGGACACGAGCGGCGTGCTTCTGGTCGCCAAGAACGATGCGGCCCACCGCGCCCTCTCCGCGGCCTGGAACAGCGGCGCGGTCCGGAAAACCTATCTCACCCTCGTCTACGGCGCGCCGAAGACGCCCGAAGGGGTGATCGAAGGCGCGATCGGACGCGATCCGCGCGACCGCAAGAAGATGGCCGTCGTCAGCCGCGGCCGCCCCGCCCGCACCCTCTACACCACCCTCGAGGCGTTCCGCTACGTCTCGCTTCTCTCCTGCCGCCTCGAAACCGGCCGCACTCATCAGCTCCGCGTCCATCTCAAGTCGATCGGCCACCCGATCCTGGGCGACCCCACCTACTCCGGCCCCCAGTGGCGCGGCATCCCCGACAAGCGCCTCCAGAAAGCGATCGCGGCCATGACCCGCCAGGCCCTCCACGCCTCCTCCCTCGAGCTCGACCACCCCACGACCGGAGAGCGCATGAAGTTCGAAGCGCCGCTCCCGGCCGACTTCGAGGCGCTATTGGAAGCGGTCCGTGGGGAGGCCGGAAGTCAGAAGGCAGAGGAAAAAACAAGGCAGAAGGCAGAAGGCAGAAGGCAGAAGTAAGGTCAACAGCAAAATCCCCCTATCCGACATCCCCCGGTCGCGTCGCCCGCCCGCCTTTGCCTTTACTTCTGCCTTCTGCCTTCTGACTTCTGCCTTAACTACTGCCTTCTGCCTTCTGCCTTCTGCCTTCCCCCACCCTCTCCACCACTCCCTTCATCAGCGCCACGAACTCCTTCTCGACCCTTGCGGTCGTCTCGAGCACCTCGGCGTGGGTGAGTTTCTGGGGGAGCACGCCCGCGGCCATGTTGGTGATGCACGAGATGCCGAGCACCGGGATCTGCATGTGCGAGAAGATCGTCGCCTCGGGGACGGTCGACATGCCGGTCGCGTCGGCCCCGAAGGTGCGGTAGGCCCGGATCTCGGCCGGCGTCTCGTAGGCGGGACCCGAAAGGCCGAGGGAGACGCCTTCACGCAGCGCGAGCCCCTGCTCCGCGGCGACTTCTTTCGCGATCGCGCGAAGGCTTTCGGGGTAGACCTCCGACATGTCGGGGAAACGGGGGCCGAGCTCGTCGAGATTCTTTCCCCGCAGCGGGCTGACGCCGAAGAAGTTGAGGTGATCGGAGATCAGCATCAGGTCGCCCGGGGTGAACGAGGTGTTGATGCCACCGGCGGCGTTGGTGACGATGGCGGAGCGGATCCCGAGCCGGCCGAGGACGCGCGGGAGAAAGACGACCTCTTCGATCGAGAACCCCTCGTAGTAGTGAACGCGTCCCTGCATGACGGCGACGCTGACCCCGCCCAGTTTCCCGAGGACGAATCTTCCCGAATGACCGGCCACGCCGGAGACCGGCGCACCCGGAATCTCGGCGAAGGGCACCGCCAGATCCGCCTCGACGGCGTCGGCGAAGGCGCCGAGGCCGGATCCGAGGACGATCCCGACCTCGGGGCGGACGGAGCTTCTGGAGCGGAGGGATTCGGCGGCGCGGTCGATCCGTTCGAGCATGGCGCGCGAATTATAGCTACCATCTCCCCATGCGGATGACGTTGATCTTCCTCGCGGGTGGCGTGGGAGCGCTCGCGCGCTACCTGATGAGCGGCTGGGTGCTGAGGCTCACCGGCCCGTCGTTCCCCGCCGGAACGCTCGCGGTCAACGCGACCGGCTCGCTGCTGATCGGCCTGGTAATGCACGTCGCGCTGACGACGGAGGCGATCCCGCCCGATCTCCGGATCGCCCTCACGATCGGCCTTCTCGGCGGGTTCACGACCTACTCGACCTTCAACTACGAGACGCTTCAGCTCGCCCAACGCGGCGCCTGGGGCCTCGCCACGGCCAACCTGTTGGCCACGCTCGTCCTCTGCCTCGTCGCAGGAATCGCCGGGCTCGCCCTCGGCCGCCTCATGACGGGCTGACACGGAGGGAATGATGAGGATTCTCGACGGAGAACAGATTCTGCTTCGGATCTTCGTTGGTGACAGCGACCGCCACGGCCGCCAGCCTCTGCCGGCCGCGATTCTCGAGCGCCTCCGGAAGATGGACATCGCCGGAGCGACCGTCATCCACGGCACGGCCGGCTTCGGCGCCAGGAGCATCATCCACACCACCGAGATCCTCCGCCTCTCCGAGGACCTTCCGGTCGTCATCGAAGTCGTCGACACGCAGGAAAAGATCGACTCGATCCTCCCCATCCTCGACGAAATGATGAACGACGGACTCGTGACCATCGAAAAGGTGAGGGTGCTGAGGTACGGCGTGAAGCCGGACGCGTGAGAGGCAAGCCAGAAACCAGAAGCCAGAAGCCAGAAGAAAAGGCAGAAGGCAGAAGGCAGAAGTAAGATCAAATTCAAAGTCGGCAAGGGGCAGCGTCACGACCCGTCGTCCTGAGGGAGCGCCGCGAGGAGAAAGGTCTTCGACGCAGCCCCTGGGCGCGACCGAAGGATCTCCGTATTGCAGGATCTTGCCTCGGTCTTTGAATTCGTCTTTGCCTTTACTTCTGCCTTCTGCCTTCTGCCTTCCTTCTGCCTTCTGGCTTCTGGCTTTACTTTCCGCGTTATCATCACTGCAGCGTGATCCACTTCTACCACGTGACCAAGCGTTTCGACCGGGACCACGTCGCGTTGCAGGA
>JBHEOL010000120.1:0-3617 GCA_046261635.1 Thermoanaerobaculia bacterium
CGCGCGTGACGTAGGGGTTTTCCCTCTGCTCCCAGGGAACGATGGGTTCCTGATGAGCCGACCAGGTCCTGCAGCTGGTTCGAAGCTTCCTTGCCTTGCCTGCGACGGTTACGGCAAACATGATCTCTTTATCACTTTGAAGCGTCACGTCTTCGAGGGGATCGTCCGGCCTTGGCAGTCCTCCACCGGAGTAGACGAGAAGAGGATGCGAGCGACCCAGTTCGTCGGTGTATGAGGCTTGCGTCCAGAGGATCTGAACAGGTTGAGAACTGGTGCTCGTGAGACCGAGGTTGAAACCCCAGTCTTCGCCGGCTACTCGCCCGCGCATGAAGGAAGTCTCGATTTTCGTCCCGAGTGCAGAGGGGGTTCGATCAACGGTAACGGAATCGTTCGGTATGAGCTCAACCTCTTTCGTGGGCTTGTCGAAGTCGAAGTTTGTTCGGTAGACCTGAGGCACCTCGTCTTCACAACAACCCACCACCAAGATGGTCGCCAGAAAAACTGTCATGGATAAGGTTGGTCGTAATAGGCGGACATCTGGGTGACCCACTGAAGTCCGAGCGATCTTCGAAATGCCTCGTATGACTGCTTCCATCGAGTTTCCTCCGGAGCCCTACGATACCGCCGGATGGCGAGAGGGTCGCCGTATGTGGAGTTGACCATGACACGGCTCATCCATGGTGTTTCGTAACTGCGATTTTCGAGGTAACGTCCTGCATGGGCCATCTTCGGATGTTCCGTCTGCCGGAAACTCCCAGGAATGTCTACCAGAACGGTGCCTTGCTGGTCGTCCCAAGGGTCAAGCCAACGAAAGCCCCTTGCTCCCGCTCCCGTGACGTGACGAACCACATCATCCTGTCGCGAATAGTGGTTGTAGACCATTTCTGCACTGGCGACAAAGTCTTTGGTAGAAGTAAGCATGTGGAGATCAGACCCCACCAGCAGAATGTTCTTCAACCCGAGGTTGCGATGCTTCGCTGCGGCCAGCAACATCGCTGTACCGTGGGAGTGGGCAATCACGCTGATCGGTTCTCCCGCTCGCCGGCTCCCATCGAGCTTTGATTTCAGAATCTTGATGGCGTTCGACACGAAATGCCCGGCGTTCAAAGTGTCGTTATCGAGAGAAACCGCCAGAGCATTAGAAACCGTGAATTCCCCCTCATTCGTGTTGACGATGCTCCACGCCATTCGGCAGGCCCTTCGTGCGTTGCCAAAGAACAACGAACAGACGACGTCCGATTGAAGAATCGCTGGTGTGTGCCGCCGATTCACGAGATTGATCACGTCCTGTCCTGGATCGGCACCCCGACCCTGCCAGTACTGCTGCAGGTCGGCGGCCATCTGACTGGCCCATCCCTCGCCGGAATCTCGAATCCCGTGCATCATCACCACCACCCGCCCATCCGGATCCGTGTTCGTGGTCCAGTTGCCCAGCATCGCCTGATACGGGTTCGTGTGGTCGGACCCGGCGGGGTCTTCCTGGGCGAATCGGGCGAGGTCGGGGATCAGGTGGCGGTTGCGGAAGTCGTAGGCGCGGAGGTGGGGGTTCCATTCGCGGCCCTGGAAGAGGAAGCGCCAGTCGGCGAGCGGGCCGGGGAGCGTCGTGAGGGGCTGGCCCCAGGGGGCGTAGTCGAGGCGGGCGAGGAGCTGGCCCTCGGAGTCGGTCAGGGCGTCGACGGTTCCGAGCTCGTCCTGGAGCGGCCAGAGCGTCTGGTCGAGCGTGCCGTCGAGGTTCGTGTCGCGCTCGGAGCGGAGGAGCTCGTCGATGCCGCGGCCGTGGATGTGGCGGGCGGAGAGGGCGAAAGCTGGAAAGCTTTCGCTACTGCTTTCGCCACCGACCCACTCCTCGATGATGCGGTCGCCGTCCAGGACGAAGTCGGTGACCCTCGACGTTCCGCCGAAGGAGAGGGTCTCGCGGACGCGCCGGCCGAAGGCGTCGCGCAGGATCCGGGTCTCGGTGCCGTCGGCGCGCACCCCGCGCGCGAGGCGGTTCGCGAAGTCGTAATGCAGCGCAAGCTGATCCCTCGACCGGAGGTTGCCGTTCGGATCCCACGACAGCGCCTCCCCCCCGAACTGCGTCACCTGATTCCGCTCATTCACCTCGGCCGCCGATGTCGCGGTCTCGAATGACGGCGGGTCCTCGCTTCTCCGCACACGCACGTTGAGCGCCCCGTCGAGCTCCCACCGCACCCTCGAGGCGAGAATGCCCGACGGCCACACCTCGCGCGCGTCGTCGACGATCCGGTCGAGCCGGTCGAGACCGTAACTCCGCCGGAGCCCGAGATCGGGGCGCATCACCTCACTCTTCGCCCCCGCCGGTGTCCGCGCGTACCGGATGCTCTGCATCGGATCGCACCCCGCCGCGATCCCGCACGGCGCCTCCGCCTCGATCGACGCGATCCGCCGGTTCGCATCCCACCCCCACCGCTGCACCACACCGTTCCCACCCTCGCGCTCGAGCTGACGCATCCCGACGTCCTTCCACCTCGCGATCAACGCCGTCCCCGCGTCACGCACCTCGGCGATGCGCCCCAGCGCGTCGAACCCGCGCGCGATCTGCAGCCCCGAGGGATAGCGCAAACCCACCGGCTGACTCGCGAGATCGAACGCCCGCTCGAGCACGCGCTCCGGTCCATCCCCGATCCGGAGCGACTCGCGCATCGGACGGTCGAGCGAGTCGAGCTTCACCCCGACCACCACTCCCTCGCCCGTCGTCGCCGACACGACGCGCCCCAGATCGTCGAGCTCGTACGCGATCGACGACGCCCCCTCCACTCCCTCCCCCCTCTCGATCGCGATCCCGACGACCCGGTCGAGCGAGTCGCGCGCATACGCCGACACCGTGCCGTTCGGATCGGTCATCGACGTCAGGTTCCCTTGCGCGTCGTACGCGTACGTCCATCGCGCCCCATCCGCCCGCCGCTCTTCCGCGAGCCGCCCGACCCCATCCCAGATCCACTCGGTCCGGTTCCCCAGCGGATCGATGAGAGCGACGAGGCGATCGGCGTCGTCCCATTCGAGCCGCGTCTCCGCCTCCTCCGCGTCGACGATCGCCGTGCGCCGCCCGCGCATGTCGTACGCGAACCGCGTCTCGCGCCCCTGCAGATCGACGACCCTCACCAGCTGGCCGCGCACGTCGTACTCGTAGCGCGTGGTGAGCGGGCGGTCGGGGTCGGCGATGTCGATGATCGCGATGAGGCGATTTTGGGCGTCGTAGAGGAAGTGGGTGCGGCGGGTGCGAGGGGCTTCAGTGAGACTTGCGACATCCTGCCGGCTGAGGCTGAAAGCCTCAGCCACTTCGGCCTCGATCAGCACTTCGGCAGTCCGGTTTCCGGCTTTGTCGTACTCCAGCCGCATCTCGTTCCCCGCCGGATCGATCACGCGCAGGACGCGGCCGCGCGCATCCATCTCGGTGACCGTCGCGCGGCCGAGGGGATCGATTTGCGTGATCCTTCGTGCGGCGTCGTCGTAGACCGTCGTCGTCACCACGTCGGTCGCCCCGGCGGGATCGCTTCCGTCCGGCGGGATCTTGAGCGGCTCGGTGAAGAGCTTCCGGATCTCGCGCACCAAGCGCCCGGCCGCATCGAACTCCCGCACCGTCCACCGCAGAAGGAGTT
>JBHEOL010000187.1:0-6194 GCA_046261635.1 Thermoanaerobaculia bacterium
GATGCCTCGTGCTGCTGGCCCATCGACTCGAAGTGGTGCTGGAGCCTCGGATGGCCGTGGCTATGGTCGTCGTGCGACGGTTCAGTGTGCGCCTGCGCGGTCACGCTCGGCCTCCATGAATGCGTTGTAGTCGTACGCCTCCCACTTCACGGTCGGCGTTTCGTGGAAGTTCTCTGTCGGCGGCGGCGAGGCCGTGGTCCACTCGAGCCCCACGGCGCCCCACGGGTTCGGGCCCGCCTTCTTCCCGTACTTGAGCGACCAGAGGAAGTAGAAGAGGGGCAGCGCGTAGCCGATCCCGAGAATCGAGGCGCCCGCCGACGACATCACGTTCAGCACCTGGAACTCCGGCACATAGACGTGATAGCGGCGCGGCATCCCGAGGTACCCGAGCAGGAACTGCGGGAAGAACGCGAGGTTGAACCCCACGAAGACGATGAGCGCCGCCAGGCGTCCCCACCACTCGGGGTACATCCTCCCCGTCATCTTGGGCCACCAGTAGTGGATTCCCGCGAAGTACCCCATCACGACCCCGCCGACCATGACGTAGTGGAAGTGAGCCACGATGAAGTAGGTGTCGTGGACGTGCACGTTCAGCCCGAGAGCCGCGAGGAAGATCCCCGTGACCCCGCCGATGGCGAACAGCCCGAGGAAGCCGAACGCGTAGAGCATCGGCGTCTGGAACGAGACCGACCCCTTGTACATCGTGAAAGTCCAGTTGAAGACCTTGATGGCCGAGGGGACGGCGACGAACATCGAGAGAAACGAGAAGATCATCGCGGCGTAGACCGAGATGCCCGCGACGAACATGTGATGCGCCCAGACGAGGAATCCGAGCAGCGCGATCGCGAGGCTCGAGAACGCCACGAACCGGTAGCCGAAGATCCGCTTGCGGCTGAAGGCGGCGATGACTTCCGAGATCACGCCCATCGCCGGCAGGATCATGATGTAGACAGCCGGATGGGAGTAAAACCAGAAGAGGTGCTGGAACAGGACCGGATCGCCACCGATGGTCGGGTCGAAGATGCCCACCCCCAGCACGCGCTCGGCCGCCAGAAGGAGAAGCGCAATCGCGAGAACCGGCGTCGCCAGGATCTGGATGATCGAGGTGCCGTAGAGCGCCCACAGGAAGAGCGGCATCCGGAACCAGGTCATGCCGGGGGCGCGCATCCGATGGATCGTCACCATGAAATTCAGGCCCGTCAGGATCGACGAGAACCCCGTGATGAACGCGCCGAGCGTCACGAGTACGACGTGAGTTTGTGAGAACTGCGTCGAATAGGGGGTGTAGAAGGTCCAGCCGGTATCGAGTCCGCCGAGCATGATGACGAGGCCCGTGCCGGCAGCGCCGATCATGAAGAGATACCAGCTCAGCAGGTTGATCTTGGGAAACGCCAGATCCTTCGCCCCGATCATGATGGGAAGGAAGAAGTTCCCAAGCACGGCCGGGATCCCCGGAATCAGGAAGAAGAAGATCATCACGACTCCGTGGAGCGTGAACATCTTGTTGTAGGTGTCCGAGGTCATCAGGTCGCCCTGAGGCGTGAGGAGCTCGAGGCGCATGAGCACCGCGAACAGCCCCCCGACGAAGAACATCAGGGTGACCGAGATGAGGTAGAGGATCGCGATCCGCTTGTGGTCGATCGTCAGGAGCCAGGAGGCGATGCCGTACTCCTTGTTGAGATACGTCGTCCGCGGCTCGGCGGGGGCATTGGGGTCGAGGACTGCGGTCGTCATAATCGGTTATCTCTCCTGGTCCGGCGAAGGCGAAGCCGCCTGTGGGCCGGCCGAAGGGTTGGAAGGAGTCTGCGGGGCGCCCGTGGGGGCGGTCTGAGGAACGACCTCACCCGAGGCGGGGCCCGAGGCCGAAGCCCCGTCTCCCGCGGCGGCGGGTTTGCCGCTCAGCGATTTGATGTAAGTCAGGAGATAGATGAGCTGCTGCTCGTCCACCTGCCCCAGGAACGCAGGCATGATCGGGTCATACCCCGCGACGATCTTCGCCTGCGGATTGAGGATCGACTCCCGGATGTAGTTCTCGTCGGCGAGGACGGTCTGCCCGTTGCGGAGGCGGACCGGATTCCCGAACAGGTCCTCGAGGACGGGCCCGCGCTGCTGCAGCCCTTCACTCATGTGGCAGGTGTTGCAAGCGAAGGCGGTGAAGAGCTTCTCCCCCTCCTCGACGGGCGAGGACGTGGGGCCGCCGGCCAGCCACGCCTGGTACTCCGCCACCGGCAGGACGACGATGCTTCCGATCATCCGCGAGTGCTCGGTGCCGCAGTACTCGGTGCAGAACAGATGGAACCGGCCGACCTTCGTCGGAGTGAACCAGACCGTGGTGTAGCGGTGCGGAAGGACGTCCTTCTTCACCCGCATCGCCGGCGCGTAGAAACTGTGGATGACGTCCTCGGAGGCCATCGTCAGGCGGATGGGACGTCCGAGCGGAACGTGCAGCTCGTTGATCTCGCTCTGCCCGCTCACGTGCTGGAACTTCCACATCCATCGTTTGCCGGTCACCCAGACGTCGAGCGCGTCATCCGGCGGGCGGTTGATCTTGAAGAAGACCGCCGCGCCCCAGACGTAGATCGCCATGAAGGCGATGAACGGGATGATGATCCAGGCGTACTCGAGGTACTTGTTCTCGGGCTCGTGGACCGGGACTTGATTCTCCGGCGTGCGACGGTACTTCACCGCGAACGTGACGACGAGGATCATCACCAGGAGCGTGGCGGACCCGGTGACGGCGATGAGGAACCAGTAGAGCCGGTCGACGTCGCCGGCGATGCTGGAAGCGGCCTCGGGAAACAGTGGGAAGTCCCTGAACATAACCCTATTCGTCTCGCTTAGGTTGAGCCTTCACGCGCTCGCGCCGCGTGAGGAAGAAGATGAAACCGCCGAGACCGAGGGCGGTCACCGCACCGCCTGCCCGGACGAAGTTCTTCGTGGCGGCGGTGTACTTGCCGGTCGAGGTGTCGTACTGGAAGCAGAGCAGCAGCAGCTGCTCGGTTGCGCCGCCGATGGCGTTGCGCGAGGCCTCGACCAGGCCGAGCCTCATGTCGCGCTCGTCATAGTCGATTCCCCAGAAGTAACGGGAGATCCGTCCCTGGGGCGTCGCCACGACCACCATCGCCGCATGGGCGAACTGCCCCGTGGAAGGGTCGTAGGTGTACCGGAATCCGAGCGCGTCGGTCAGCGACTTGATGTTCGCCGCGTCGCCGCTCAGGAAGTGCCAGTGATCCTGCGATCCCGGACGGCCATACCGCCGCGTGTACTTGGTCCACTTCTGCGTCGCCGTCTCGGGATTGTCGCGCGGGTCGAAACTGAAGGTGACGACCTCGTACTCCTCCCCCATCTTGAAGCGGAGCTCGTGAAGCGAGTTCACCAGCCCGTCGAGCACCAGTCCGCAGAGCATCGGGCAGGAGTAGTAGACCGGGGCGATGATCACCGGCTTCCCCTTCTCGAAGTAGTCGCCGAGGCGGACCGCCTTGCCGGTCTGGTCGACGAACCGGGCCTCCAGCGGAAGAACGCCGTTCAGGCGCTGCTCGACCTTCGCCTTCCCTCCCGGGGGAGACGCGGTCAGGTACTCCTGCTGGCCGGCCGCAGGAGCGGCGGCGAGCACGGCGAGAACGAGGGGGGCGAGAAAAGCGTGCTTCATGGGTTTGGGGTCTCCGGACTGCGCGGCTGCGGCGGAGCGGCAGCTCCGGCCAGGGCCGGTGAGGCGGCGCCGGGCGCCGCGGGTTGAATCTGGTCGGGGAGCGGAATCGCCGCCTGCGTCTCGCCAGGCGCCGCGAAGGGGAACCCGCGCTGCAGCTCCAGCTCCATCGCGCGGTCGACCGGAATTCTGGCCTTTCCGTCAGCTCCGAGCTCGTAGGTGGAAAGGATGCGCTCTTCCTCCTCGCGCATCTTCCGCATGTCGCCCCGCGGACCGGTGGCGAGAGGGCTCATTGCCCCCTTCTGCCCGGGCGAGGGGAACGGCTGCAGGCGGGGAGTCGGAGGCAGCTTCGGCTGGTCCTGGTCGACGAGGGAGACTGGCAGCAACTCCGGATCCCGCAGCGAGCTCCGGATGAACCCGTAGTGGAAATAGACGGCGACGTAGCTCGCCCCCATGAAGACGACGAAGATGACGATGAACCAGAGGATGCCGCGGATGTCGACGTCCGTCCGCTCGTGATGCACGTCCTCGTGGACGGGCTCTTCGGGTGTGGTTCGCTCATCAAGCATGCGAGGGAACCTCCAGCTTGTGGACTTCGTAACGCGGCAGGAGCGAGGCCTTCCGGAGGTTGCTCAGCGCCAGGGCGAACCAGAGCGACCCGAGCGCGATGAACGCGAGCGGATCCATCCAGCTCAGGTGAAACGGCGTCTCGTGAAGCGGAGCCGCCCCCTCGCCATGTCCCTGCACGAAGGCAGGCGCCACGATCCAGAAGATGTCGATCGCGCGCATGAGCAGCATCAGGCCGGCAACGACCGCCAGCGTCTTCGCGTGATCCTTGATCTGCCGCATCAGCAGAAGCGTGAACGGCAGGAAGAAGTGGAAGACGAGCAGCGCGACCGCGATCACTCCCCATCCGCCCTGCGAGCGGACGATGTAGTAGGGCGTCTCCTCGCGGATGTTGCCGTACCAGATCAGCAGGAACTGCGAGAACGAGGTGTACGCCCACAGCATGGTGAACGCCAGCATCAGGTTTCCGAGATCGCGGAAAAAGAGCGGCTGCGCGATTCGCGCGTACGGCTCCGAGCGCGAGAGACGGACGACCATGAGGATCATCACGGTCCAGCCCGCGAGGAGGCAGCCGATGATGAACGAGATGCCGAACATGGTGGAGAACCAGTGCGGCTCGAGCGACATGATCCAGTCGACCGAGGCGAAAGTCAGGGTGAGCCCGAGCGCGAGGATTCCCCCCGCGGCGACGCGGCGGATCCGGAGCTCGACCCATCCGTCGTGCTTCTCGTCGAGGCTGCGTCCCCATTTGACGAGCATCAGCGCGAGAGCGCTCCAGACCACGAAATAGAAGACGGCGCGCCCGATGAAGAACGGCTCGTTCAGGTAAGGGGCCTTGTGCTGGAGCAGCGCGTCATGGGAAACCAGGTCCGTGTGCGTCCAGGCGTAGATCTGGTGCATCCCGAGGATCACCGGAATCATCGCGAGGCCGACGATCGGAATCGTGCTGACCGCGGCCTCGGCCGGGCGGCGGATGAGCACGCCCCAGCGTCCGCCCGACAGATACTGGATCATCAGCACGGCGAGGGCGCCGGTGGAGATCATGACCGTGAGAAGCCACCCCATGAGGTAGGAGCGGAAGAACTGATCGGCATCCAGGAAGGCGCCGATCAGCAGGCCGACCAGCGCGATCACTCCGAGGGCGAGAGCCGGCTTCTGAAGCCTGAAGAGCTCGTGACCGCCCTGGTTGTCGGTTTCATGCATCACTGTGCGCCTCCGGGGATGACGAGCTTCGCGCGCTCCTCGGCGGGAACCGCTTCGGCGGGAGCGCTCTGGCTCAGCTGCAGAACGCGGATGTACGCCGCGATCAGCCAGCGATCGCGGACCGGGATCTGCGCGGCGTAGGACGGCATGACGCCGAAACCGTTGGTCATCACGTCGTAGAAGTGGCCGGCGGGCAGCTCGCGAAGCCGGTCGGTGTGGTACGACGGAGGACGGCGATAGCCGCGCCGCACGATCATCCCGTCGCCCTGTCCGGTCTGGCCGTGGCAGGGGGAACAGAAGATCTCGAAGCGCTCGCGTCCCCGCTCGAGGTCCGCGCGGGTGATCTCGAACGGATAGAGCGCCGACGGAGCTCCGGCGGTTCGGCCGGTGTAGAGAAGGGTGTCGTCGCGGAGGTGACCGCGCGCGATGGTCCCGTCGACCGGCTTGCGGGCCGACATCCCGTCCGCGTAGAAGTCGCTCGCTTCGAGCGGCTGGTACGCGGGCTGGTCGGCCATCTGCTGCTGGGGGCGGCAGGCGGCGAGCGTGAGCCCGGCCACGAGCATGGCCACCATCAGGGAGACGCGCCTGGCGCCTCTGTTCTTACCAGGGGACATCCGTCACCTCTCGGGCTTGGAGACTCTCGAGGAACGAGCGGGTCTCGTCCGCTCGAAACTTCGGATCGGCGGCTTCGATGCAGAGAAAGAAATGATCGCGGCTCGCGAACTCGAAGCGATCGACGTTGAAAACGGGGTGATACGGCTGGGGCAGCCCGTTGAGG
>JBHEOL010000213.1:0-12047 GCA_046261635.1 Thermoanaerobaculia bacterium
GGGACAACGCCATCTCGACGCCGCCACCTCCTCAACGATGAACCACATCGCCTCGTCGGCGGCGGCGCCGATCTGACGTCGTCCCGCCCGCAACGCGGCCCCTCTGGTTTCTTTCACAGCCTCTGAGGGAGCGCCGCGTGGAAGGGGTCGCTCGCGAAAACCGCGGGCGCGAGCGAAGGATCCCAAAATGGCGGGATCCCGCCACCTGCCTGTTCCCCCCCCCGGCCAACGCGATCCTCGCATTTTGAAGATCCTTCGCTCGCGCCCACCCCCACCGCATATGACCCGATCACCGCAGCGCTCACTCAGGATGACACCCGCCCTGCCGCCGGCTTTGACCATTCTTCTGGCTTCTGGCTTGCCTTCTGGCCCCCAAGCGGCCCCCACGGCGAGCTCCTCGCGACTCCTGTCAAGCGCCGCGGCAGCGGTTTCGGCGAAACGGCTTCAACACGCCAGCCGTCACAGTCGAGCAGAGTGCCGGCCACCGCCGGTCCGTGACGCCAGACGCTGTACAGGCGGGAACCCTGGGATAGAATCCGCGCCGCCGCAAGAAAACAAAGGAGTTGCCATGAAAACAAAAGTTACCGTTGTTGGTGCAGGAAACGTTGGAGCGACCGTCGGTCAGCGCATCGCCGAAAAGCATCTCGCCGACGTCGTGCTCGTCGACATCGTGGAAGGCGTCCCCCAGGGGAAATCGCTCGACCTGATGGAGTCGGCGCCCGTCGAGAAGTTTGATGCGAACGTGTCCGGCAGCAACGGATACGACGGAACCGAAGGGTCCGACATCGTCGTGATCACGGCCGGCCTTCCGCGCAAGCCGGGGATGAGCCGCGACGACCTCCTCTGGAAGAACGAGGAGATCGTTGCGGGCGTCACGAAGGAAGTCGTCAAGCGCAGCCCGAACACGATCCTGATCATCGTCTCGAATCCCCTCGACGCCATGTGCGAGGTCGCGCGCCGCGCCTCCGGGTTCCCGCGCGAGCGCATTCTCGGCATGGCCGGCGTGCTCGACTCGGCGCGCATGCGCGCCTTCATCGCCATGGAGCTGAACGTCTCGGTCGAGAACACGCACGCGTTCGTTCTCGGCGGACACGGCGACACCATGGTTCCGCTGCCGCGCTACTCGACCGTCTCCGGTATTCCGATCACCGAGCTGATCTCGAAAGAGCGCATCGACGCGATCGTCGACCGGACCCGCAACGGCGGCGCCGAGATCGTCAAGCTCCTCGGGACGTCCGCCTGGTACGCGCCCGCCTCGGCGGCCGTCGAAATGGTCGAGGCGATCCTGCGCGACAAGAAGAAAATCCTCCCCTGCGCCGCGCTGCTCAACGGAGAGTACGGCCTCAAGGACATCTTCGTCGGAGTGCCGGTCAAGCTCGGCGCCGCGGGCCTGGAGGAAGTCATCGAGATCAAGCTCACCGACGAGGAAAAGGCCGGTCTCGACAAGTCCGCCAACGCCGTGCGCGAGCTGGTCGGGAGTCTGAAGCTGAAATAAAGAAAACAGGGACCAGGGGCCAGGGACCAGGAAAAGCAAAGTCCCGGATTGTAGGGACCGCCTGCGGCGGTCCGGTCGCCGGAGGCGACAAGGTTTCCGCTCTCGACGCGGAAAAAGCCCGTCGCGCTGCGCGCGACCGGACCGGCGCAGCCGGTCCCTACGGATGACTTTGTCCCCTCCTCGCGTTACCTTGTCACTATGAAGCGACTCGTCATCGACATTGAGACCGTCGGCATTCCCTGGGAAGATCACGATCCCTACGTTCGCGAGTACCTGATCAAGGGGAAGAGCGAGGCGGAGGCGGAAGAGGAGAAGCGGCGCGGAGCGCTTTCACCGTTCACCGGGCGGATCGTCGCCATCGGCGTCGTGAACGCGGATGACGGCCGTCAGTGCGCGCTCTTCGAGGTTCCGGGGCAGAGCGAGATCGTCACCCGGCGCGAGGGGAACCGCACCTTCATCAGCGGCAGCGAGGAGCTGATCCTGGCGAAGTTCTGGGAGTTTCTCGGCGCGCGCGATCGATTCATCTCCTTCAACGGCCGCCAGTTCGACGGCCCGTTCCTGATGATCCGCTCCGCGATCCACGGCATCACCCCCAAGCGCGACCTCGTCGGCTACCGCTACAGCTTTCACCCCAACTGCGACCTGCGCGAGGCGCTGAACTTCTGGGGCTCGGTCAACTCGCGCCAGTACCGGTTCAACCTCGACCTCGCCTGCAAGACCTTCGGCATCCAGAGCTCGAAGACCGACGGGATGGACGGGCGCGCCGTCGACACGCTCTATCGAGAAGGGAAGTACGAGGAGATCGCCACCTACTGCCTCGAAGACGTCCGCGCGACCGCGGAGCTTTACCACAAGCTCGCTCCCACCCTCCTCTGCTTCGAGTCGTCGTTCCGTCAGTCCGAGCCCGCCTCGTCACGGCGCCAGGCGGCGGACGCCGCGGGCATTGCCCCATCCTCCGAACAGGCCTTCATCGACTCGCTCGAGGAAGGATCGGAGGTCCTCGCGAGCTCGATGGAGCGGCTCGACCTCAGCACCTCCGAGGGGCGCGCGGTGTTCGAGCACCATCAGACGCGCGTGCTCGGCAAGCTTCTCGAAGCCGACGAGGACGAGCAGATCCCGATGCCCCCTCCGCATGAGAAGTAGCGCTCGGCTCCCGCTGGAACCCGCTCGATGAAGTGCTTTCGCGGAAGAATCTTCACGCTCACCGGGAACCCGTTCAGCGACCCGGGCGCCTGGACTCTGCTCGACGATGGATGTCTCGCGGTCGACGCCGGGCGGATCGTATCGACGGGCCCGTGGACCGAACGGCCGGCCGAAGGTGAGGTCGTCGACTTCGGCGCGGGGAAGCTGATCGTTCCCGGTTTCGTCGACCTCCATCTTCACGCGCCGCAGCTCGAAATGATCGGCTCGTACGGCGGGCATCTGCTCGAGTGGCTCGAGCGATACACGTTCCCGAACGAGGCGAAGTTCGCGAGTCCCGCGCACGCCGAGAGAGTTTCGCGGTCGTTCTTCGACGAGCTGTATCGCCACGGGACGCTGACCGCGCTGATCTTCTCGACGATTCACGCGGAGGCGACCGACATCCTCTTCAGCGAAGCGGAGCGGCGGCAGTTCCGCGCGGTCCTCGGCAAGACGATGATGGACCGCAACGCTCCCGACGCGCTGCTGGAGGACCCGCGGAGCTCGTTCGAGCAGAGCAGGAAGCTCGCGCGCAAGTGGATCGGCCGGGGGAAGCTCGGTTATGCCATCACCCCCCGCTTCGCCCCGACCTCGACTCCGGAGCTGCTCGAGCTCGCCGGCGAGCTCGCGGCGGAGTTCCCGAGGGCCTGGGTCCATACCCACATCTCCGAGAACCTCTCCGAGATCGCCTGGGTCCGCGAGCTCTTCCCGGGGATCGACAGTTATGCGGGGGTGTACGACCGCTTCGGTCTCCTCGGTCCGAGAACCGTTCTCGCCCACGGCATCCATCTCTCCGACGCGGAGCTCGACCTTCTCGTCGAGCGCGGCGTCCGGATCGCCCACTGTCCCAACTCGAATCTCTTCCTCGGAAGCGGCCTGTTTCCGATGCGGCGTGTGCGCGCGCGCGGTATCCCCTTCGGCCTCGGGACCGACATCGGTGCCGGCACGACGCTCTCGATGTTCACCGTGATGGCCGATGCCTACAAGGTGCAGCAGGTTCTCGGCAACGTCCTGAATCCGATCCAGCTCTGGTACCTGGCGACCCTGGCCGGGGCCGAGGCACTTTCCCTGGAGGGGGAAACGGGGAGCCTCGAGCCCGGGAAGGCGGCCGACTTCCTCGTCATCGACCTCGCCGCGACGCCCCTTCTCGAGAAGCGGGTCGCCGGGGTCACGACGGCCGAGGAGCTCCTGGCCGCACTCATCTTCCTCGGCGACGACCGCGCGATTGGAGAATGCTGGGTGGGAGGAGAAAAGATAAGTCAGAAGTCAGAAGTCAGAAGGCAGAAGTGAGGGCGACGGCAACATCTCTCCGTCATCTGAGGGAGCCGCGAAGAGCCAGGCGCTCGGTCAGCCGCCCGAGCCTGTCCTTGCTTTTGCCTTTCCTTCTGCCTTCTGCCTTCTGCCTTCTGCCTTCGCCTTTTCTTCTGGCTTCTGGTTTCTGGCTTGGCTTTCCTCGCCCCTCGTCCCTCGTCTTTCTGGCGCGCCCTTTGCGCCCTCTCGGAATCGACGAACTGGAGGAACCATGAATCCCCTGCGCAACCGTGTGTATCTGAGCCTGCTTGGTGCAATTCTGCTCTCGGTCGGGCTTTTCGCTCAGACGACCTGGCAATCGCCGCGCGATATCGACGTCAATGAGCGGGGAGAGCTCACCGGCGAGGTCGTTTCCATTGGCGGCGATTCGTTCGAAATGCGTTCCGACGCGGGAACCGGAACGGTCGGCCGGGTCTTCTCGAGCTCCTCGACCCGGTTCCGCGGAGTCGGGGACGAGCCCGCCGCGACTCACCGCGGCAACGCCGGCCTGATCCAGCTCAGAGTGGGCGACCGCGTCCGCGTGACCGGCGTCGGTGCCGTCGCCCAGAGCGTCCGGGCCGATTTCGTCCAGCTTCTCGGACGGACGGTGGCTCCCCAGGCCTCGACCAAACCCTCGAGCACGATTCTCACGGTCGAAGGGGTCATCGAGGACATCCTTCTCTCGGACCAGAGCTTCGTTCTTCGCGGCGACACGGGCGAGAAATGGACGATCGTCGGCACGCGGGAGACGCCGGTGATCTTCGAAGGGGCGACCTACCAGCTCGGCAACATGGAGCGGGGCGACCGGGTTCGCGTCGACGTCGACAGGCGGCTCGCCAGCGGCGAGCTCCGCGCCGCCAGAATCGAGGTGCTAAAAGATTCGACTCCCGACGAAACGCCTTCGATCCTCTCGAACAACTATCTCACCGGCAGGGTCGGGCGGATCGAATCACGCCGGGCCCGCTTCGTCTTCCGCAGCGATCGCGCCGGGGAAGTGATGATCGAGGCCGGCCGTGCCGTCGATGCGAATGGCGACGAGTTCAGAGTTCAGAGCATCCAGGCCGGCGACCGCCTCCGCATCTGGGGGGAGTACACCGCCGCCCAGCAATTCCGCGCCGACCGGATCGAGGTCGGAACCGCCGCGGACGCCACCGCTTCCGACGAGCTCAGGGACCGAGGCCAGGAACCCTACCTCGGTTACTCCACGGTGGTCTTCTACGGAACGGTTGAAAAGAATCCTCCGAACGAGGACAAGCTGACGATCCGCGACCGCGACGAGCGGCGGAGTCTCGAGATCACGGTGGACGAGGAATTCATCGTCCTCCGTCCCGACGAAACCTTCGTCCGCGCCTCCCAACTTCGTCAGGGAGACAGCGTCGTCATCAAGGCGTTCCGCGACCCCCGCGGAGAGTACGTCGCCCAGACGATTCGACTCCAGGGAAGGTGATACAGGAAGGCAGAAGGCAGAAGGCAGAAGGCAGAAGTAGAGGCAACGGCAAAACCGATCTCAAAATGCGCGAATCGCGTTGGCCGGGTGCGGGGGGAAACGCGCAGGTGGCGACATCCTGCAATTCTGAGTTCCTTCGCTCGCGCCCGCGGACCTCGTGAATCGACCCATCACCGCGGCGCTCACTCAGGATGACGGGAGGCCGCTTAGGATGACGGGAAACCGCTCTTGCTGTTGCCGTTACTTCTGCCTTCTGCCTTCTGCCTTCTGACTTTCCTTGGGCTCGGTAGGAATTATTTGAAGTAACTTTGGGTCTCTTAGAGTATGTCTGCACGATACGAAGATCTGCTCCCAGGCGTCGAAGGGCCCCCTCTCAACGGGTTCCGGGCCGAGGAGATACGTCAGGAGCTCCGGACCGCGCGAAATCGCGCCGCGGTCGAAGACCTTCTCGACTGCGCGGTTCTGATCGTCGTCAACCTGACATTCCTTCTCTGGCCGAATGCGCAGATCCCCTTCCTCGGCCGGGACGCGACGCTGTTCGTCCTGCTGGCGGTCAATGCCTTCACGGTCGTGAGCTACGTCCGGCACCGGCTCTATCCGCGTTGGAAGGCCTCGCGAATCTCGCGCTCGTGGTCCGAGGGTGAGAAGAAACGCATCCACGCAACGCGCCCCTCCAAAGCCGTCTGATTCCACCTCACACGGACGAAGCGATGGAAGGATCTCTCCGATCCCTCCGCAGCGCGAACCTCTGCAGCAGCACCGCGACGATCGAGAGTGAGATCGCGAGACCGACGAACGAGGCTACGCGGTACAGGCCCCCGAGCCTGCTCAGATCGTGGAGGAATCCCTTGAACACGGTCACGGAGAGAAGCGCGATCGCCGCGATCCGCGCTCCGCGCACGTCGAGGAGGATCCCCGCCACGAGCAGCCCGATCGCGAACACCGCCCATCCGAGGGTGTACGTCAGCTCCTGCGCCAGACTCGAGGTGAAGAAGTTGAACGTCAGCGCGTGCCCGACGGAGTAGAAGTCGGCGATCTCGATATTCAGAAGAAGGAAGAGGAGAAGAGTCCCGGCGCCATTCAGGAGCGGACGGAGGGCGCTCAAAGGATGCTCCTTCTCCACGTAGCGCCACAGCCACCCTCCCGCGAAGAACGCCGCCGCGGCGACCAGGTACGTGTAGAGGTACCAGTTCAGCACCGGGGTGCCGCTTCGCGGGTGATAGTCGAAGACGGCCGGGTTCAGGACGAGGCGGACGAAGACCGCGGCGAAGAGCCCCGCGGCCCAGTAGGGAAGATTGCGATGGGGGATCCGCGTGTAGAGCCAGGCGAGGGCGGCGCCCTCGAGAGCCCAACCGAGCGTCAGCCATTCGTTGTCGAGCTGGAGCGGAATCGCGACGGTCGCATAGGCGAGCACCGCGCCGGCGAGCAGCGCGCGCGTCCCGAGATTCCCGTCGGCCCCTTCTCCTTCCCGAGGGACTCTGGTGAGGAGCAGCAGAAGGATCGCCGCGATTGCAAGGGGGACGATCCCGATGATGCCGTCGAGACGTGAAGCCTCGAACGCGTCCCGGAAGAGAAAGAAGAAGGGAACGCTCGCGGCGGCTGCCACCAGTTGCGCGCGGTGCTCGCGCGCGCTGCGCAGCGCGAAGTGAAAGCCGTAGAGCGTGAATACGAGATAGTGAAGCGAGGCGACGGCCAGCACGACGGGATCATTGGCGGCCAGGTCTCCGGCCTCGCGGAAGATGAACAGAGCGAGGGCCCCCGACGCGACTGTCAGGAGAGCCGCGGCATGCCATCGCGCGAGAGCGGCGATGATCGTCAGGGCGAATGCGGGGATGGCGAGAAGCGCGCCCAGGGAAGCCGCGGAGAGCGTCCGCGGCGCGGCGATCGCCGAGCCGGCCATCAGCATCAGCGCGAGCGCAGGGATGAAGGCGACCGAGATCCACCCCCCGAGCTCGACGTCGTCGAACGCGAACCTTTCGCCCGCCGGGGCCATCAGCCTCCTCGCCATCAGCATCGCTCCGATCGCGAGAATCGCGAGCCCCGCCGCGGAAAGAACCGGACCGGCCATCGAGTCGGTCCTGAACCGTGTCACCTCCCACGCGATGAGAACGATCAGCGCAGCGATGACTCCCAACGCGTGCATCGAGAGACGCCGGAAATGAAACGCCGCCGCGGTGAATGCCACCGTGACGATCGCGAGGGCTGGAAGAACCGCGCGCAGCGGCGATGGAAGCTCCGGATTGATGACGGCCGCGAAGAGAAAGAGGAACGCGCCCGTCGCGAAATAGGCATTCTCAATCGTTGCGGGGGTGGTCGCGCCCCAGACCTTCCTCTCGCGCCAGCGGCCGACTGCCGCGGTGGCGAGAGCGCCGAGGCCGACCGCCGCCGCGAGTGCGACCGTCGATTCGATGAGATCGTGCGGCGGACGCTGGACGAGCGCGACCGCGAGCAGAAGGAAGGCGATCGCGGTCGCGGCGCGATAGAGCAGCGGAAGACGGGCCCGAACGCTCTCCGCGGCCGCCGCGATCAATAGCAGCAGAAGGAGCGTGGCGAGCACAGGGAAGGCAGCCTCGAACAGGCTGCCGCGCACGAGAAAGAGCGCGAGGAAAAAGGAACCGAGGATGAGCCATGGAGCCTGAGAGCTCGCTTCATCCTTGCCGCTCCTGCGGGCCACCGCGCCGATCACGAGTACGAGAAGAGCGAATGCGCCGTAGAGAATCGCCGCGTGAGCCACATTCGCGGCTTCCAGGTGCTCCGCACTCCAGAACGCCTGCGCGACGAGAAGCGCCAGCGCGCCCGTCGAAAAGTCACTCGCCCTTCCGCTCAGATGGGCGGAGACCGCGCAGAGCACGAAAAGGATTCCGGCCGCGGTGAAAAGCAGAAGCGGCGAGCGCGTCTCCGGCTCGCGCACGATCAGGGCCGAGAAGGTGAAGAGCAGCAGCGGCGCCGTGATCGTGCTCCGCTCGATCAGGGCGTTGTCTCCGAGTCTCCGGAGAAGCAGCGGCCCGAATGCGAACAGGGCCACGAAGACTGCGATCCAGATCAACACGGCCGGCCACGCCTCCGGCACCCATCCCCGCGCGAACCAGACCGCGAAGACCACCAGGGTTGCGACCGCCGGGATCCCCCCGGTCACTTCATCCCGCGATTTCACCGACAGGACGGCGAGGCCGCTGACCGCGATGAGCAGAAACGCGAAGAGAAGGTGGAACCTGCTGCCGAAATCGGGAACCGTCGCCGAATAGACGGCGAACAGCAGCGGAACGATGCCGGCGAAGGCGAGGACGCGACCGTGCACGGGCGACGGGGAATCGCGCCGCGTGGAAACGAGGTGGACCACGGCCAGGAGCGCCGGGAACGCGAGGAAGATCCCGGCCGCAATCGGAAGGCGGGACGAATCGAGGAAATTCGCCGTCCAGGCGACCTGGTAGAGCGTGGTGAACACCATGCTCACGGCCATCAGCGACGGCCATCGGCGGCGATACGCCGTCCAGGCGAGCCCGCCGTTGAGAATCAGGAGATAGGTGAACAGTGCCACCGTCCGGTCCTCACCGGCCGCGAAGAGCACCGGCGTAGCAAAGCCGCCGAGCATTCCGAGGAGCGCGATGAAGAGCGAGTCCCGGCGAATCGACAGCACCACGGCGATCACCGTCACGATCGCCATGGCGGCCACCGCGGTCCACGTCCCGATCAGCGCCCACATCACCGAGGAGGCCCAGACGGTCGAATAGAGAATCGCGACCGCGGCGCCCTCGAGCGCATTGGCCGTCACCGGATAGTCGCGGGAGAAGCGCCACGAGGTGAACGCCAGCAGACCGAGTCCGGTCGCCAGGCCGATGGCCGCGCGCACGGGAGGCGTCATCCAGCCACTCTCGATCGAATAGCGAAGGAAGAAGATCGCCGCGAAAACGAGAGCGATGCCGGCGAGCCAGGAGAAGAGCCTCACGCCGACGAGATTCTCGAAGTCGAATGGGCGCTTGTGGCTGAGGATCTTTTCCTCAGCCGCTTGGCTCGTGCTGCGGAGGAAAGGATCCTCCGCCACTTCCGCCCGCGCCGCGGCGGGAAACATCTCGGGCTCAGGCTCGTGGCTGAGGATCTTTTCCTCAGCCTCGCGGGCCGTGGTGCGGAGGAAAGGATCCTCCGCTACTTCTGCGGAAGCCTCCTGTTCGTGGCTGAGGATCTTTTCCTCAGCCGCCTGGGCCGTAGTGCGGAGGAAAGGATCCTCCGCTACGCTGGGCGGCGCCTCCCTCTGTTCGGCTGAGTCCGGTTGTGACTCCTGTGCCGCGGTTCGCCCCTGGGCGGCCAGGGTCTCATCGAGCCACCTTCGCAATTCGACGTTGTAGTCCTCGAGCGCCCGTATCCGGCCGCTCATGCCGGAAAGGCGGACGAGAAGGACGATCGCGACGATGATGACGATGAACTCGAACATGGACCTGGCGCCTCCCGGGATGCGCTCCCGATCCCGAAATCCTACAACCCTTCCCCGAAAGCCGGAATCGAAGCCAGTCCAGTCAAATTTTCTCCCCCTCCCGCCTCGCCCCTCTTCAACCCGATTTCCATCAGATGTAACATGCCGCGGATGCCGCCGATCCGACCCGTCATCGTTGCCACCGGGAGTTGCCTTCCCCTGCGCCGCATGCCGAATGATGCATTTCTCGACAGCGATTTCCGCGGGGCCGACGGAAAGAAGATCGACAAGCCGAACCGGCAGATCATCGATCAGTTCGAGGCGATCACCGGAATCCGCGAGCGGCGCTACGTCTCTGATGACCAGCTCAATTCGGACATCGCGGCAGAAGCCGGGGAGGCAGCCCTCGTCTCGTCGGGAGTCGATCGGGAAGCGCTCGACGCGATCATCGTCGCCCACAATTTCGGCGATGTGACGGCGGGGAGCCACACGCCGGACATGGTTCCCTCGCTCGCCGCGAGGGTGAAGTTCCGCCTCGGGATCCGGAATCCCGCGACCGCCGCCTGGGACCTCGTCTTCGGCTGTCCGGGGTGGCTGCAGGGGGTGATCGTCGCCGACTCGATGCTGCGGGCCGGCGCGGCGAAGCGCGTGATGGTGATCGGATCCGAAACGCTCTCCCGCGTTTCCGATCCTCACGACCGCGACAGCCTGATCTACGCCGACGGCGCCGGGGCAGTGATCCTCGAGGCGATCGAAAGTGACGAGCCGGTCGGCATCCTCGCCCACGCGGTCCGCTCCGACACGATCGAGCATCTTCAGATGCTCGTGATGGCCCGCACCTACCATCCCGACCTACTCGGTGACGAGCTCTATCTGAAGATGGAAGGGCGGAAGCTCTACAAGTACGCGCTCCAAACGGTCGCCGGATCGATCCGGGCCTGTCTCGAGAAGGCACGTGTCGGCATCGAAGAGGTCGACAAGATCCTCATCCACCAGGCGAATGGGAAGATGGACGAGGCGATCGTGGCCGCGCTCTACCAGTCGTACGGGCGGCCGGTCCCCCCCTCCGTCCTGCCGATGACGATCGCCGACCTGGGAAACAGTTCCGTCGCGACCGTCCCGACCCTGCTCGATCTGATCCTGCGGGGCGAGGTGGAGGGCCACTCGATCGAAGCCGGCAATCTCCTGGTCTTCGCCTCGGTCGGAGCCGGGATGCACATTAACGCAGCTGTTTATCGCTGGACGCAGACATAAGACAAGGCAGAAGGCAGAAGGCAGAAGTCAAGCAACGGCAGCGCTTTACGTCATCCATCGTTCGCGCTCGCCTTCAGTGCGATGGACGCTGCTTTCACTAAGGATGACGGACCTCTGCTTTTGATTTTCCTTCTGCCTTCTGCCTTCTGCCTTCTGCCTTGATCTGATTTCCTGGTTTGCCCCAAACCCCGATACAGTTCCCGCGTACAAACAACCGCAGTCCCACCCCCAGACGGAGGTTTCATGCAAAGAACCGCTTCACTTCTGCTTCTCGCGCTCCTGTTCACCATACCGGTCAACGGTCAGCCATCCGACGCGGCCGTTCCGAAGATCGAGTTCGAAAAGTACACGTTGCCGAACGGGCTCGACGTCATCCTTCACGTCGACCGCAAGCTCCCGATCGTCCATGTCAACCAGTGGTATCACGTCGGCTCGAAGAACGAGCGCGAAGGGCGGACCGGGTTTGCCCACCTCTTCGAGCACATGATGTTCCAGGGATCGAAGAACGCCTCGGGTGAGTACTTCACCTACGTCGAGACCGCCGGCGCCAACCTTCGTGAGGGAGGCGTCAACGGCACGACGAGCAACGACCGGACGAACTACTTCGCCACGGTCCCGCCGGGAAGTCTCGAGTATCTGCTCTGGCTCGAGTCCGACCGGCTCGCGACGCTGACCGAAGCTCTCGACCAGGCCAAGCTCGACAACCAGATCGAAGTCGTCCGGAACGAGCGGCGGCAGGGCCTCGAGAATCAGCCCTACGGCCGGTGGTACACCCTGATCGCCGAGAACCTCCATCCCGCCGGGCACCCCTACTCCTGGTCCGTGATCGGAAGCCACGAGGACCTGGAAGCCGCGTCGCTCGACGACGTGAAGGAGTTCTTCCTTCGCTACTACACCCCGAACAACCTCACCCTCGTCGTCGCCGGCGACTTCGATGTCGATGAAGCGAAGAAGCTCGTCGCGAAGTACTTCGG
>JBHEOL010000245.1:0-9239 GCA_046261635.1 Thermoanaerobaculia bacterium
AGATTCTCCTGTTCGTTGAAGACCGGGGCAACGACCGACAGATCCACGCGGCTCACGATGGAATCTCCACGCCGAAGAAGCGCTCGAAGTTCGAGGTGGTCCGGGCGGCGATCGCCTCGAGTGGGACATCCCAGAGACCCGCAAGCACCCTGGCGGTGTCGATCACGAAGGCTGGCTCATTCTCCTTGCCGCGATGGGGCACCGGGGCCAGGTACGGCGTGTCGGTCTCGATGAGGACGGCTTCGTTGGGAAGCCGCCGAGCCACGTCCCGAAGAGACTCGGCGGTTCTGAAAGTGAGGATCCCCGAAAAGGAAATCATGAAGCCGCGGTCGACCAGCCGCTGCGCGACCTCGAAGCTCTCGGTGTACGAGTGAAGGACGCCGCGGACTCCGGCTCCCTCCGAGCCCTCGAGAATCTCGATCAGATCCTCCGTGGACTCGCGGTTGTGGATGATGACCGGAAGATCCGCCTCACGCGCCATCGCGAGGTGACGGATCAGGACCCGCCTCTGCGTCTCCCTCGGTGAATGCATGTAGTGGTAGTCGAGCCCGACCTCGCCCAGCGCCACGACTCGCGGATCTTCGAGCAGGGAGAGAATCGTCCGCTCGGCCTCCTGACTGAAATCCTTCGCTTCGTGAGGATGGAATCCGACCGCGGCCCAGGCGTCCGCGTGGTGGCGGGCCAGATCCACGACCGCCGGGATGTCTTCGAGCTTCGTGGCGGGAAACAGAAAACCCCGGACGCCAGCGGCACGCGCGGAATCGAGCGCCCCGTCGGCGCCGTCACCCAGCATGTTCACGTGGCAGTGACTATCGGTGAAGACGTTCATTCGGCAGCCTCGAACAGCATCGAAAGCCCCATTCCTCCGGATATGCACAGAGTCGCAAGCCCGGTTCGAGCCTTCCTCGTCACCATGGCATGGAGGAGAGTCGTCACGATCCGCGCTCCCGTACAGCCGATCGGATGGCCGAGGGCGATCGCCCCTCCATGAACGTTCAGGCGCGCCCGGTCGAACCCGAGCTCGCGCTCGCACGCGATCACTTGTGCGGCAAACGCCTCGTTCAGCTCGATCAGGTCGATGTCGGCCAGCTTCAGCCCGGTCTCCTCGAGCAGGCGGCGCGTAGCCGGCACCGGCCCGATCCCCATGATCTTCGGATCGACCGCGGCCTGGGCATACGCCCTGACGCGCGCGATGGGCTCGAGCCCAAGCTCCCTGACCGCCGACTCGGAAGCGACCAGCATGGCCGCCCCTCCGTCGGTGATCCCGGAGGAGTTCCCGGCGTGCACGGTTCCCCCTTCACGAAACACGGGCGGCAGCTTCGCCAGCCTCTCCACCGTCGCGTCGAAACGGGGGTGCTCATCCTGCTCGACGACGACCTCCCCCTTCCTTCCCGAGATCCGAACCGGCGTCACCTCACGGGAGAACGCGCCGCCGTTCCAGGCCGCTTCAGCTTTCCTCTGCGACTCGACCGCGAGCTCGTCCTGTTCCTCTCTGGTGATCGAATAGCGCCCGGCGAGGGTCTCAGCGGTCGACCCCATCATCTCGTCCGCGACGGGACAGAAAAAACCATCGCGCAGCATCCCGTCCACGACCTCGCCATCACCCATCCGGTAGCCCCATCGCGCCCGCGGAAGGAGGTAGGGGGTGTTCGACATCGATTCGACTCCGCCCGCGAGGACCAGCTGCGCGTTTCCGAGCCGGATCTCGTCCACCGCGTCGATGATGGCGCGCATCCCGGAGCCGCAGGCCTGGTTCACCGTCCATGCGGGGACCGCCTCGCTCAAACCGCTGCGAATCGCGATCTGGCGGGCCGGATTCGGGCCGACGCCCGCCTGCCGGGCGTTCCCGAAGATGACCAGATCGACCTTCTCCCTCGCCACGCCGCTTTCGTCGAGTACCGCCCGGCTCACATGGGTACCGAGCTCGGTCGCCGTCAGGCCGCTGAGCGCTCCGCCGAACTTCCCGATCGGCGTTCTCAGCGGATTGACCAGAAAAATCGCTTCCCGGATTTCAGCCATCCGTCTGCAGTTCTCCCTTCACCAGCCTCGAAACGACGCTTCGATACGTCTCGACCGCATCGATGATCTTCCGCTTCGCGATCTTCTCCCTCGCCGAATGGGCGTCGAGGATCGACCCCGGGCCGAAGAGCATCGGCCTTCCGATACGCCCCAGATGAGGCGCGTCGGTGTTGAAAGCCACGACAGTCGCCGGCTCCCCCCGGGGAACGATCATCGCGACCGGATCATTGCCGTGCCACCGAATGACCGATCCACCGAGCGGCTCGACGATGGCCTTCACTCTCGCGAGAGCTTCCGTCACGGGCTCGACGATTCGGAAAATGCACTCCGCTTCCGCGTGAGCCGGAACGATGTTCGCCTTCTCTCCACCACGCACGACCCCCACGTTCGAGGTCCCCTTCCCCATGTCCGCGTCCTCTCCCCAAGACGCCGACTGAATTGCCTCCACCGCGCGGGCCAGCTTCAGGATGGCCGAGTCACCCCGCTCGGGGTGAGCCGAATGCGCAGCGACTCCTTCGAAGCCGATCGTGCAGGTAAGCGCTCCTTTGGAGGCCTTCACGAAAGCCGACTCCGTCGGTTCGCCGACCAGCACCACCTCACTGCCCCGATCCGCGAACTGCTCGTTCGCCTTCTTCGCTCCGATCGAATCCGTCTCCTCCCCGACCACGAACAGATATCCGAAATCTCTGACGCCGTCGGCGATCAGACGCTCCCCGGTCACCAGCATGGCCGCGATGATCCCCTTCGTGTCGCACGCGCCACGGCCATAGATCAGATCTTCGGTCTCCTCGGAGGGAAAAAACGAAGGGACGGTGTCGAGGTGGGAGCAGAGCACGATTCGCGGGGTTCCGATCGAGGCGAAAACGTTCGGGCGGCTCGGCGCGGCGTCTGCGAGCTCGACCCGCAGCCCGAGGCCCTCGAGCAGAGAACCGACCAGCCGCGCGTGCGCCAGCTCTTCACCAGTCACCGAGGGGACGTCGATCAGTTGTCGCGCGAGACGAATCGGGTCGAGCATGACGCGGGAGTCTACCCGATGGCCGGCATTCCCCGGTGCGGACGACCCCTCCCGATGCCTACGGCTCGCCTCAACGCCGAAATTTAATTATTTGGATTTATGGTTCCCCTGAACATGCGATTCCCTCGTCTCCTGGCTCTTCTGCTTCTCGCAGCGGCCCCCGCGTCCGCCGCCGTGGAGTTCGACCAGCTCGCGCCCGGGAGCTGGCTCGCGGGACGCCAGACCCTCTCGGTCGCCACCGACCTCGCTCGGGTGGACCGGGTCGAGATTCGGGTCGACGGAGTGCTGATCGCCGTCCTGCGATCGTCGCCCTTCGCCTTCGAGCACGACTTCGGCGACGGGTCGCGCCCTCACCTGTTGCGGGCAGACGTTCACGCGGGCGGCTACACGATCCACGAGGCAACGGAACTGACCGTCGGTGCAGCTTCACACGAGGAAGCGATGACGGTCGACTGGGTGGAGGTTCCGCTCGCTCTTTCCCGTCCGCCGCGCGACGCGGAGTCGCTCCGTCTGTTCGAAAACGGCCGGCCAGTGCACATCCGCAGCATCGAGCCGGGCCGCGGGCCGACCCGGTTCGTGTTCGTGATCGACCGCTCCCAGAGCATGGCGGGCGGCAGGCTCGAGGCCGCGCTGGATGCGGTGCGCTCGATCTCGCGACGCCTCTCCGCCGGCGACACAGCCGAGGTACTCGCGTTCAATCACCGCGTTGGCAGGCCGATGGCGCTCTCCGACGCGATCGAGGAATCACCCTCCGGAGGCACGGCGCTCCGTGATGCCCTGTCAGCCATCGAGCCGGACTCGCGAACGGTCGCCATCGTCATCTCGGACGGCGACGATCGCAACTCGTTTCTCGATCGCGATGAAGCGTTGCGCCGGATCGCGATCGACCGCCTTTCCGTCTACTCGCTCGTTCTCGGCCGCGGCAATGCGAAGCCCTTCCTCGCCGAGCTCGCGGAGCGGACGGGCGGCAGGATGCTGTCGAGCACCCCGTCGCGGCTCACCCGCGACCTCGGGAGGCTGTTCGACGAGATCGAAGCGCGGTGGATCGTCTCCTATCAGAGCGCGGCGTCCGATCGGGGCTGGCGCTCGATTCGTGTAGAGCCCTCCGAGCGAGGCCTTCGCGTGCTCGAGGCCAGAACCGGGTACTACGCCCCATGAGACGGTTCCTCGCACCACTGCTTCTGGTGATCGCAGGGTCTCTCGCCGCGGCAGAGCCGCGTCTGACGAGCGACTACGAGATCGAGATCGCACGCCGCCAACTCGAGCGCGCAACCACCTCCAGGCAGAAAATCGCCCCTCTGCTGAATCTCGGCGACATCTTCGGCGCGCGACAGGAGACGGAAAGCGCTGAACGCCACTACCGAGCCGCCCTGGAAGTCGCCACGGAGATGGCGCAGGGCGCCAGGAAGCGCTCGGATCTGTCCGGTTACGCCGACGCCGTGACCTACCGTGGAGCCGCCCTGGCCAAGCTCGGCCTCGCCGGCGAGGCAAGGGCGGCGTTCGAAGAAGCCATCCGCTACCGGCCGGACGACCCGAGCACATGGAACCTTTACGCCTCGGGGATGCGTGTGGCAGGCCTGCCGAAAAAGGCCGAAGCAGCGGCGCGCAACGCCGTATTGCTGGCCGAAGAGCGGGTAGCCCGCCGCCGAGATCCAAAGGCGATCCTCGATCTCGGCATCGACCGTTACGCGCTGGCGAGCGCGGTCTACGAGCAGCGCCGCACGGACTCCGAAGTGGGACTGCTGCTCGATGCCGTGATCCACGAGCTCGACGGGCCCGATCTCGCAAAAGTCCGCGACCGGGCACGCGAGCAGGAAATCTTCGAGGTATTCACGATCGTCCGCTCCGATGCGGACGCACTGGTCTCGCTGCTGAACCGCGCGCTGCTGCTGCTCGGTCGGCACCACGAGTCGCGGGGCGAAGCGGTTGCGGCGCGATCCGCATGGGAACGCGTGCTCCGCATGCGCGAGGACGACCCGGCCGCCCTGGCGGGACTCGCGCGGCTCGCGTCGACTCCCCGCGAAACCAGCCGATGGCATCGCTCATCGCTGGAAGCGAATCCGTGGTCGATCCCTCAACTCCGCCAGTACGAGATGTTCGCGAGATCGACGGACGCACCGCAGCCGGAGGGCTCCGGCCCCGGCGCTGCCGTTCAGAAAGCGGCCTGGCTGCTGGCGCGCGACCGCGGCGCTGAAGCGGCCGTCGTGATTGCCCGGCTCGAAGAGTCCCACGGCGAAAGGCCCGCAACCATCTACTTGAGGGCCGGGGCAGCGATCGCGCTCGGCAAGGCCGACGAGGCCGATCTCCTCATCGCGCGGCTCGGTGGCCTTCCCGAAGCGGGATTGCTGCGACTCCGGATGGACGCGCGCGCAGAGTCGCTGGAGTCGACCACGCAGGAGCTCGAGTTACTGGCCTCACCCGTGGTCGATCCCGGTTCCGAGCTGCTCGTTCGTCTCGCCCGGCTCGTTTCCGACCCCCGGTCCGCGGCTGACCTGACCCGAATCGACGCGCTCCTGTTCCGCGGGACGGTCAATCTCGACGAAGCATTGCGACGCGACGAGACTTCGACCGTCTTCACATCGGGCACGATCGACGGAGTCCCGTTCCGATTCAACGCTCCCGTCGCGTTCCGCGGCGAGCTTTCCGACGGCGAGCATCGGCTCGAATTCCGCCTCTCGGGAATCGCCGGCTCCACGCTCCTCCTCGAGCCACTGGCCCTCACACAATGAAGCGCTCATTCGCATATCTCGCAGTCGTTTCGCTGCTTTCCGCCGCCCTTCACGCAGCTTCGGTCGTCGTGGCCGCGGGAGACTCGATCGTCCACGCGCTGCCCGGAAGCATCCGCGTTTCCGGACCCGGTTCTACCTCCGAGCCGGCGCTCCTCGAGGGACTCGCCTATCCCGGGTTCGGAGTGGTCTCGGCGGAATCGGGCATGGCTGCGATCTTCGATCCGATCGAGGATCGCGCCGCACTCGTCGATTCGGCGGGCATGATTCGCTTCGTCGAACTCCGCGACAGCCCCACTGCGGCAGCGTTCCTCGGGACGAGCCTGTTCGTGGTCAGCCGCGACGAAGGAACTCTGACGAGATTGCGCGGCGATGGAGAGCAGATCAACGTCGCGTCGTCAGGCAGGCCAGGCTTCCTTTCGATCGCCGGCGGCGCCGTCTTCACCTATGACCCGATCCGCGGGTTGATCGAGAGATTCGATCCCGATTCCCTCGAGCCTGCCGGGACTCTCTCGATCGACCGGTTCGCGTCGGACTTCGAAACCGACGGCCGTTTCGGCTATCTCGCCGTCCCCGGGACGGGCGAAGTGATCTCGTTCTCGCTGGCCTCCCTCGACGGCAAAAAATCCCTCCAGGGAGGAGCCGTCCCGGTGGACGTGGCGATCGAGCATCCCTCCGGGCCGTTGTCCGGGGCCACACTCGCGATTGCCGACCCCTCTTCGCGTCGCATCTGGCGGATCGAGGGGCAGCAATCAGCAGGCGCTGCCTTCGGCCGCGGTTTTCTTCGCGGCCTGATCGGCCTGGGGCTTTACTCCCCACGTTCCAGCGCGCTTCCAGCGGGTGTCGATCGGATCGAATCCGCGGCGGGAGGCCTGCTCGCCTTCGACAGCTCCTCCGGAACCTTGTACCGGATTACGGGGCGGCAATCGGCGCAGATCGCCACCGGACTCGATTCGAGCGGGTATGCTTGGGACGGCGAACGCGTTTTCTACTCGCTGGGCGGGATCCTCCACTCCGTCCCCCTCCGAAGGGAACACTGACCTCCATCTCCCTCGCGGAGTCCGGTACGCCGGTTGCAGATTTGGAGTCGAGATGAAGAAGAAGCCGTGTGTCCGCTGCGAGCGGCTCGTCGATCCGGTGGCCCGGCTCTGCCCCTACTGCAACTGGGACCAGGGGCTCCCTCCCCCGCGCCCTTCGCCCATTACCGACCCGTCCGCTGAGGACCGCGACGAGGTCCGCGACCGTGAACGCCGGCGAACGATCCG
Source organism: Thermoanaerobaculia bacterium (assembly GCA_046261635.1). Taxonomy (GTDB): domain Bacteria; phylum Acidobacteriota; class Thermoanaerobaculia; order Gp7-AA8; family Gp7-AA8; genus JBHEPS01. The sequence continues at coordinate 7,026 of JBHEOL010000245.1, forward strand.
CCGGATCCTCGTCGCCGCCGGAGTCGTCGTCGCCCTGGTGGCCACTTTTGCCATCGGCGGACTCGTGACACGGATCGGCAAGAAGGCCGAGGACAAGGAGATCAGCGAGGTCGTTCCTTCCAATCAGGATGATGTTCCGACTTCGAATGCTCGGCAGCTCACCGATCTCCGGCTCGTTCCGTCCTCGGACCTGACCACGACCGTGAACCGGTCGATTACCTCCGCTCCCCTGCAGACCTCGACCGCCGTGGAGGACATCGCCAGCGATCGATCGGATACCACGGCCCTTCCTTCCCAGCAGTACGTTTTCATGGAAGAGCGCGCCGCGGCAGAGCGGGAACGGCAGAAACAGGCAGCCGCGGTCGGCGTCGATCCGCGGAGCATTCGGCCTGAGCCTGCTCCTCGACCCCGCCCCACGCCGCAGCCAACACAGCCGCAGCCGGCAGCCCCGCAGCCGCCCGCTCCGACGGCGACTCGAGAGGAGCCTCCTTCCCGGCCGGCGGAACCTCCCACGAGGCGTGAGACGGTCACGCGCACGCGACCCGAGCCGATCTCCCAGCCCCTCCCCGACATCAGTACTGGAGGGACGGCTCGGTTCCGCCTCCGCATCGGCCCCGATGGCTCGGTGCGCGACGTCGAGGTGATCCGCACCATCCCGGGGGCCACCACCCGGCTGGTTCAAAGCATTCAACGGTGGAAGTTCAGGCCTGCGACTGAGAATGGCCGGCCCGTCGAGGGAATCCATCTGGTCGACCTGACCTTCAAGGGTGACAATGACGACTAAGCGCTGCCTCGCGTGCGATCGCGAAATCGATGCGGACGCGCGCCTCTGCCCTTATTGCGGCGCGAATCCGCAGACGGGTGAGAAGTTCGATTCCACCCGGATCGTCAAGAGCCACTTTCCCGACCGGCGGGATCTGAGCGCCGGCGAGCGTCTCGCGCAGGTTCTCAGGGAACGCCAGGGAATCGTCGTCTCGGCAATCGTGATCGTCGTGTTTCTCGTGCTGGTGGCTGCCCACCAGTACGTCACCAGGCGTGCGGCAATGGTCCAGTCCGACACACCGCCGGTTCCCCTCACGGACCTGGCCGACTTCGGGGCCGACGACGAGATCTCGAGCGAGCCGGCTCCCCTTCCCGATGTCGGCTTCCAGTGGACGGGCCGCCCCGAAGTCCTGAAGGTGATGCTCGTCGAGCCGGGCGCCGTGCCGCCTCCCGATGCGGCTCCAGCCTCGACCTCGACCGCCGGCGGCGGCGGCACGGCTTCGGCCAGCACCCCGGCCAGGCCTGCCGCCCGGACGAACCAGCCCCCCGCACGCCCCTCTCCGCAGTAACCCTCAGTCCCAGATCACCGCGACGATCTTGTGGAACTCCCGGCGGATCGCCTGCATGTCGAGCGGCTTGACGTAAGGGTGAAGCCTGTTGGTCAGCAGCACCAGAATCAGATCGCGCTCGGGATCGACCCACACCGAGGTGCCCGTGAATCCCGTGTGCCCGTAGCAGTGCTGGGAAAGAACGGACGACGGATGGCTCGTGCGCGTCATGTGGAGAAGCCAGCCGAGCCCGCGGTTCTCCTCGAGTCCGACCGTGTAATTCCGCAAGGCGAGCTTTGCCATCCCCTCGGGAAGCAGGCTGCCTCCTCCCAGAAGCCACTGGCGGGCAATCTCATAGACGTCGCGAGCGTTTGCGAAAAGCCCCGCATTTCCGGCCATGCCGCCCATGTAATACGCATTGCCGTCATTGACCTCGCCCCAGATCATGTAGTTCCGGAAGAGTTTGAACTCGAGGTTGCGCACGGCGACCATCTGCCGCTCGTTTTCGTTTCCCCATTCCGTCGCCGCGATCCGGTATTTGAGGCGCGGCGAAGGATTGAACATGGAGCAACTCAGCCCCAGCGGCTCGAAGATCTTCTCGGCGGCGACAGTCTCGATCGGCTGTCCGTAAATTCGCTCGAGGGCGAGTGTGAGGGTGACGAAGCCGAGACAGGAGTAGATCTCGCGGGTACCGGGACGATACCGGAGTGGCCTCCGCACGAGGGCGTCGAGGTAAGCGGCACCCCCGGGGCCCCGGGTGTAAAGGGGATACCAGGCCTGAAAGCCGCCTCGATGGGTCAGCAGATCGATGTAGGTGAGCTCGTCCTTATCGGTGCCGCGGAACTCGGTGAGGCATTCCGAGACGCGCCGGTCGAGCGAGAGAGCCCCCTCGGCGGCGGCCTGG
>JBHEOL010000247.1:0-3239 GCA_046261635.1 Thermoanaerobaculia bacterium
TTCGTGAGGATCTTCTCCTGCGGCTCGATCGAGACGAGCTCCCAGCCGGAGATCGTCAGCATCTGCTTAATCGACTCGCGCGTGAAGTGCCGCAGGTGGCCGGCGCAGAGAATGCCGAGGTAGGTGTAGTCGAAGCGGCCGTGGAGTAGGTCGTCGATGACGGCCCAGTTGGCGATGTTGGGGAGGCTCAGCAGCAGATGCCCGCCCGGCTCGGAGACGTGGCGGAGGTCGCCGAGAAAGGCCCACGGGTCGTCGATGTGCTCGAGGATGTCGCCGCCGACGATCCAGTCGAACTGCTGCTTGATCTTGTAGATGACGTCGCGCGCATCACCGGTGAGTACCGTATCGAGGCGGCGTTCCGCGAGTGAGGCGGCGACGGGGTCGAGCTCGATCCCGGTGATCGAGCAGGGCTGGCGCTCCTTGAGCGCGGCGCCGAAGTTCCCTTCGCCGCAGCCGAACTCGAGGATCGACTTCGCCTCGAGCGGGATCCGCTCCAGCAGGTCGGGGCGCCCCTGGCCGCGATGCGAGGTGTAGCGGTGAAGAAAGGCGTGAGGGACGACCGCCACGCGTCGCCCCTTCAGAATCCGGTCGAGCGTGAAGGGGAAGTCGAGGATCTCGGCGGAGGCGGCGAAAAGCCCCGGGTTGCTGCCGTCCCATTCGATCATCGCCGGCTGTCCCGATCGCCCCTTCATCGCCCCGGCGACCAGCTCGAGCTGGCGGAGCGTCAGGTAGGGCTCGAGCGGCGCCTGGCGCTGATGGTCGTTCGCCGATTCGTTGCTCACCGGGATCGCGGCGTCGATCGACTCGTCGACCAGCAGCGAGAGCAGAGAGGCCCCGATCTGATTCGTCGCCAGCGCGGTCGGGTCCGTGAGGGCGAGGACCCAGTCCGTCTCGACGTCCTCGAGAATCTTCTCCCCCGTCCACGAAGGCTCGTAATGATGGAGCGTCGCCTCGGGGTGATCCGCCTTGAGGAGAATCTCGCTCTGCCACGAGCCGAACCGCTCTTCGATGGCTGTATGGGAGGTCCGGGGGACGAGGAGCGTCAGGTTCATGAGCGCGACCTGTTTCGCACACGGGTCCGGGGGAAGTCAAGGAATGCGGTGGCGGAGGATCCTTTCCTCCGCCGGGGGCAACAAGTCGGTGGCGGACTGTTGGCTCTGCCACGTCTTCAGGGGTTCTGTTTCGTGGCATGCGTGGCAGAGGAAAGGATCTGCCACTCACCCGATCTGGCGGATCTTGAGCGCGAGGGCGACGAGGACGAGCGCGATCAGGACGAGCGAGACGTAGAGTCCGCGCCTTCTGAATCCGAGCTCAGCCAGCGATCCCCTTCCCGCAGCCAGGGCTTCTTTCGCATGCTGGAGCCCCTCGGCCTGTTTCTCCTCGAATGCCCCTTCGTACGCGAATGTGTGGACGAGGACCTCGAGCTCGATGTTGCGGTCGATCGCCTGTTCCATCGCCGCTCGCGCGTTGCGGACTTCGACCCCGCGGCGGTGCGCGAACAGGAGGGTTCGCTCGGCACTGGCGGTGGCGCCCGACAGCTCGTTGAGCCCCGCCAGCATCTGCCGGGCGACAAGCCGTCCCTGCGAGTCTTCGGCCGTGTGGCACGTCGCGCAGTCGCGGATGCGGACGTGAACCGGCGCCCCGGTCACGGGATCGTCGTAGGTGTAGTGCGTCTTGCCGATCCGGAACTTCTCGAACAGATTCCGGAACTCGGGACGGAGCGCGGAAGGATCGTCGATCTCTTCGGCGCCGAGCTGGCGGTGGTGCGGCGCCGCGAGGGCAGCATCGATCATCGCGTCGTAGAGCTGGTCGCCGGCCAGACCTCTTCCGCGTACCTCTGCAAGCAGAGCCTCTTTTCGCTCCTGATAGCGGGCGACCGTCTTCTCCGGCTCCTCGTACGCGGCGGCCAGTTCCCCGGTCCCTTCATGACAGATCGCGCAGGGGGTCTCGGGGAGTCCTCCCAGCAGGGCCGAGGTGGGGCGAATGACGGCGTGGTTCTCGTGGCAGGTGACGCACTCGCTGAACTGGGTGAGCATGACGGTCGGCTTGTCGTCGTGACAGTCGCCGCAGCCGGAGGTTCCGGCCATCATCTCATTGTGGCTCTCGAAGGCGGCAGCTTTCACGCTGTCGCGGAAAAGCCCCGCTTCGCGGCCGTGGCAGTTGCCGCAGATGTTGGCGACCGAGGCGACGCCCGGAGGGGTTGCACCGTGGTTGCCGTGGCAGTCGTTGCAGGTCGGAGCGGTGAGATCGGACTTGTCGAACATGGCGGCGGCGTGAACGCTGCGCCGCCAGCGCGCGTACTGATCGAGCGGGACCTGACGGCCGTGCTGATCGAGCACGCCGGCCATCGTCGCCTGGTCGGAATGGCAGCGGGCGCAGGTCTCGCCCACGCGGGTGGGAAAGACGGAAGAGTCCTGGCTCTCGACGCTGCGGATGCCGTGGACCCCGTGGCAGTCGGTGCATGTGGCGGCGCGTTCACTTCCGGCACGCAGCGCCTTACCGTGCTGGCTGGTCCAGTATTCGTCGACCTGGTCCACGCGCGCCGCCGGGTCGTACGTTCTCATGAACTCGATCGAGGAGTGGCACTTGCCGCAGAAGGTGGGGATGTCCTGCTTCGCGGGCGCGCCGACATACGGATTGGGGGCGAACGAGGAGCTCATCGCCGCATCCATGTCGTCCGCGACTGCCGGATCCGGATTCCCTCCGTGGCAGTGGTGGCACGAGAGGCGGGAACCGGCGTGAATATCACTCTCGAAATCGTGGACGACCTTGACGCCGTCGGCGTCGAAGTACTCATCGCTCGAGTGGCACGCCACGCAGGAAGTGTTTGGGAGTGCCGCCACCGCGATTGCAGGAAGAACGAGGCAGAGGAGAAGGGCGAAGAGGCCGGAGCGTGCGTGTCTCATCGATCTTCCCTCGTGTCGCGCGGACGCGTGACCCAGCCGACGAGCAGCAGGAGGAGCACCGTGCCTATGACGATCCAGACAGGCAGCAGCGATTTGTAGCCCCATACCGTCATCCCGATCATGAAAAGAAGCGCGAGAATGCCGGCGAGCGTGAACATCGGGCTCTTCCCGGTCTTCTCGACGCCGCGGTCGAGGAAGGGAACGAGCAGCATCAGCAGGCCGCCGAGGCCGAAGGCCATGATCGCGAACGCCTCGTACTCGATGCCGATGATTTCACCGCCAGGCACGAGCTTGAGCGCCTGGAACATGAAGACGAAGTACCACTCGGGCTTG
>JBHEOL010000262.1:0-15039 GCA_046261635.1 Thermoanaerobaculia bacterium
CCACTCCGATGACCACTGCCTTTTCGAAGAGCCTCGAGACCTTTCCGAACCCGAATCCCAAGCGCGATTACGAGATCGCATTCGAGGCTCCGGAGTTCACCTGCCTCTGTCCCATGACGGGGCAGCCCGACTTCGCGACGATCCGGATCCGCTATGTTCCGGATGAGACGTGCGTCGAGCTGAAGTCCCTCAAGCTCTACCTCTGGTCCTACCGGAACGAAGGGGCATTCCACGAAGCGGTCACCAACCGGATCGCCGACGACCTCATCGCCGCCATCGCCCCCCGCTACCTCGAAGTCGAAGGCGACTTCTTCGTCCGCGGCGGAATCCGCACCGTGGTGAAGGTCGAGCACGAGAAGACAAGTCAGAAGGCAGAGGGCAGAAGGCAGAAGTAAAGGCAGAAGTCAGAAGGCAGAAGGCAGAAGTAAAGTCAAAGGCTGCGATCCGGTGTTGTCGTTGCTCTTACTTCTGCCTTCTGCCTTCTGCCTTCTGCCTTAGCTTCAAATCTCTCCTCCCGTCAGCTGCCGATACGCCTGCGAGTACTTCAGCCTCGTGTTCTCGACCACGTTCGGGGGAAGCTCCGGCGCCGGCGGGTTCTTGTCCCACCCGGTCGATTCGAGCCAGTCGCGGACGTACTGTTTGTCGAACGAGGGAGGGTTTGCGCCCGGCGTCCAGGCGTCGGCGGGCCAGAAGCGGGAGGAGTCGGGCGTGAGCGCCTCGTCGATCCAGACGATGCGCCCGTCGAACAGGCCGAACTCGAACTTGGTGTCGGCGACGAGGATTCCACGCTCGGCGGCGTAGGCAGCCGCCTTCCCGTAGATGCTGAGGGTGAGGTCGCGGAGCGTCGAGGCGAGCGTCGATCCGACGCGGGCCGCCATCTCCTCGAAGGAGATGTTGACGTCGTGTCCGGTCTCCTCCTTGGTCGCGGGGGTGAAGATGGGCTCGGGGAGGCGGCTGGCGTTGAGCAGTCCGGCCGGGAGGGGGACGCCGCAGACGTTGCCGGAAGCGCGGTACTCCTTGAGCCCCGAGCCGGCCAGATAGCCGCGCGCGACGCACTCGATCGGGATGAGCTCGCACTTGCGCACCCTGACGGTCCGGCCGCGGAGCTCTTCCCGCTCGCGAACCTCGGGAGGGAGCTCGTCGAAATCCGTTTCGAGGAGGTGGTTCTCGATCTCGCCGAAGCGACCGAACCAGAAGTTGGAGATCCGGGTGAGGATCGCTCCCTTCTGCGGGATTCCGGGAGAGAGGATGACGTCGAAGGCGGAGATCCTGTCGGTGGCGACGAACAGGAGCGAGTCGCCGAGATCGTAGACGTCGCGCACTTTGCCGCGTCGGAAGAGAGGGAACGGGAGGTCCGTTCGATCCACGGGCGCAAAGCTCATGCGGCGGTACCCATCGCGGAGGGGAGCAAGAAGAGGAGAGACGGAGAGGAGGTCATGCAAGCCTTTCGACGGACGGCCCGAGGATCCAGGCCGAGGTGCGATCGGTGCGATCGAGCCGTCGGCCCTCGGCCTCGAGCGCATTCGCGTGCTCGGTCATCCGGCGGTAGAACTCCCGAAGGGCGCCCTGGTTGCCACGAACCGCGTCCCCGTTCAGGGGAAGGGAAAGACCGAGGCTCTGAAGGTACGGGAGCGGAATGGTGACCGAGTGACGGATCTGGTCGCTGAGCGGATCCCACATTCCCATGAGGACGATGATCCCGGATTCGGCTTCGTCATCGGAAAGCGAGCAGAGGATGACCGACTCCTCGACGGCGCGCTCGCGCGTTTTGCCATCGAAGATGGCGGAATCATCGTTGCTATCCTCGTGGTACTCCTGGCGTAGAAGAGTGACGAACGACTCGGTTGCATCGACCGGGAAGGCGTCCGCGGTCCCCTCGGGGAACGGTATGATCTCCGCGACCTCGATGTCCGCGAGGCCCTTGAGCTTGACCGTGCCGAGCAGGCGGAGGCCGATGTAGTCGATGCCTTCGATGCCCGCCGGAAAGCCGATGCAGCTTCCCCATCCGGTCGGAATCCGGAACAGAGGAGTCGCCTCGGCGGCGAGCTCGATCGAAAGCTCCTGTGCGAGCGAAAGCGACGCGACGATCCCCTCGTTGACCAGGTGGCCGTTGGAATTGATGTAGGCGAAATAGTCGCGCTCGTGTTGCGCTCGGTCGAGCACGTCCACGCCGTGTGCGAGAGGGGCGAAGAACTGCTGCACGTGGGCGGCGTCGTACCCGTGAGCGATCAGGAATTCCTGGATCTCGCCGATCTCCTTGGTTGCCTTGCCGGTCGTCAGCCTCGAGAGCTCGACCACCCCCGGCCCGTAGAACTCCATGATTCTCTCGGGAGAGTCGAGCCGGGGCTTCATCGGGAGCAGCCGGTAGTAGCCGTAGTTGATGGCGATGCGGATGCCGCGGTCGAAGGCGAATCCCTTGCGGCGCATTTCGCCATAGAAACGCTGCACCTCGACGGCCGCACGCACGAGGTGGATCGCACGGCGAGTGGTGTAGAGAGCGCCGTCCCCGAGAAACTTCTCGAACTGGAGGCGATGCCTGTCCATGATCGACTCGAGCTTGCGCTGGAACAGGAGCATCTGGCGGTAGGAGCTGAGCTCCTGGGCGCGCCCGGCACGCGCGAGGCTGCCGAGGATCTCGGAGAACGACGTGATGTCGTAGATGAGCCCGAACCGGTGGACCATCGGGTCGACCACTCCCGACCGGCCGAAGTCGAGAGGTCGAGTCGAGCGGGAGTACGAGAGTCCCTTCCGGTCGGCCGGCTCGATCGCGCCCGCCTCCCCCGGTTTCATCCACGAGATCGACCGGCGGAGCTGGTGGAGAACCGCGAACTCGCAGACGCGCCTGGCGAGTGACTGAAGCTGTTCCCGCTCGTCCCTGTTGAAGGCCGGGGCGAGGGTGGGATGGTCGAACAGAAACGTCTGGAACCGCTTGTCGAGAATGAGACCGAGAGGGATCCTCTCGGTCGGATCGGTTCCGAAGAGAGAGAGCGCGTTGCGGAACGTGGCGTCGCGCTTGGCGATCTCGGTCGTGAGCGCGAACAGCCGGTCGAGCGACTCGCGGAAGGTCTGGAAGTCGCGATGGAGGTAGCCGGAAACGAAAGACCGGATCTCCCGGAGATCGGGACTGATGAATTCCTCGGTGAGAATGAGCAGGTTGTCCTGGAGAAGGCGGAAGAACTGGAGGCCGCGCTCCTCTTCACCGTCGAGGATCGAATGCGTCCTCTGCGTGAGGGCGGTCATCTGCTCCCGCATCTCCGCCCCCCATCGGGCGAAGATCCTGTACTTGATGTTGTCTCCCTGGGTGCGGCCCAGCTGCGGGTCGAGCGCCGTCACCTTTCTCGGGATCATCGAGAAGTGCCGCGAAAGATGCAGTGAATGCGCGAGCCAGAATACCGCGTGGTAGTCGGCCAGAAGGTTCGACAGCATCGCGTTCTCGGCGATCTTGATCGCGTGCTGGACGTAGGACTGGAAGGTGGTCTGGACCTTCTCCTTCTGATAGCCGCGATCGAGGTTCCAGGCGATCTCATCGCCGATCCACCGTTCGAGCCGCGCCTCAAGCTCCCGCACCACCGCGGAGTCGGCGACCGGAAAGCCGAGAATCGGCGGTCGCATCTCGTCCGCGAAGAAAATCTTGTAAGGACGTGGAAGGAGCCAGTCCGGACGCCCGAACAGATCCTCCAGCGTCCGGCCCAGGTCAGCCGGGTGAAGGAGCGTGAAGGCCTCGGGGCGTTGAAGCAGAAACGGAACGAGTGCGCTCAAGATGTTGTCGTCCGGCTTTCGGAGTATATATCCTGCCGTGGGGCCCGGGGGGTATCGATGAGGGCTCACCAGCGGCTGGAGGCAGAGAGATGCTGAAAGAGTTCAGGGAGTTCGCGCTGCGGGGTAATGTAATCGATCTGGCCGTCGCGGTCATCATCGGCGCGGCGTTCAACAGGATCATCACCTCACTGGTCGAGGACGTGATCCTTCCTCCCATCGGGTACATGTTGGGAGGCCTCGATTTCGAGAACCTCTTCTGGGTCATCGGGCCGGGCGAATGGGCGACACTCGCTGAAGCGAAGGAAGCCGGCGCGGCGACCGTGAACTACGGAGTGTTCATCGGGGTCTTGATCCACTTCATCATCGTCGCCTTCGTCATTTTCTTCATGGTTCGGACGATCAACCGGCTTCGCAGCACTCCCGAGGTGATCACCCCGACGACCCGGAGCTGCCCGTTCTGCCTGACGCAGATCCCGCTGGCAGCGTCGCGCTGCGCAGCTTGCACGAGCGAGGTGGGAGAAAGGCAGGGGCTAGGGGCTAGGGACTAGGGGGAAAAAGCAGGGGCTTGGGACTAGGGACTAGGGGCTAGGGAAAAGCAGAAGCAACGTCATCCTGAGAGGCTGGTTTCTTTCACAGCCTCTGAGGGCGCGCCGCGGAAAGGTTCGGCTCACCACACCTGCGGGCGCGACCGAAGGATCTCAAGATGACGGGATCCCGCATCGGAGCTGAGGCTTTTGCCTTTGCTTTTCCCTGGCCCCTGGCCCCTGGTCCCTAGCCCCTGCTTCTCCTGCTACACTTCGCGCGGTATGCCGGTTTCCACCCCTGTTTGTGACAACTGCGGCGGTTCGGGATGGATCACACGGGCGGGCTCGCTTCGGGCCGATCCGTGCGTCTGCCAGCGGGATCTGAAGCGAAACCAGCGGATCGCGGCTTCCCGGATTCCGAAGCGGTATCTCCACTGTCAGCTCGCCGGATTCCACGACAGGAGCGACCGTTCGCTCGGCGCGGCGAAGCGGAGGGTGGCTGAGTTCATCGACTGCTGGCCCGCGGATGACCGGGGTCTGCTCCTGATGGGCGGGAGCGGAGTGGGAAAGACTCACCTCGCGGTCGCGATCATCGTCGAGATCATCGACCAGGACAAGCCGGGAAAGCTGATTTTCCGGAACTTCCAGGAGCTCGTCCAGGATCTTCAGGCGTCGTTCGACTCGAGTGAGACGCCGAAGAAAGCGGAGATTCTGCAGCCCCTGATCGACGCGGACCTTCTGGTCCTCGACGAGCTGGGATCGCAGAAGCCGACCCCGTTCGTGCAGGACATCCTCTACTACATCATCAACAGCCGGTACAACGACGTGAAAGCGACGATCTTCACCACGAACTACGTCGACGAGCCGGGCAAGGCGGGCGAAGAGCGGCTCGAGGACCGGATCGGTGCGAGGCTTCGCAGCCGGCTTTTCGAGATGGCGCAGCCGGTCCTGATCACGGCGAGGGACGACTATCGCAAGAGTCTGGGGAGGAGCGTCTGATGAGGTCGATCGGAGAGATCTTCCGCCGGGGTATGGAGAGCACCATCGCGAACTGGCCGCTCATTCTGATCCGCGTGGCCGAGTCGATCGCGATGATCGCGGTGATCGTCGCGACCGTCTTTGTCGCAGTCGTGCCGCTGTTCGTCGGCGCGGCGGCAGGGATGCCGTCCTTCGACGACCCCGATTCGCTCGCCCGCTGGGTTCTCGGGGTTTCCCCGCTGCTGGTTCTCTTTCTCCTGATCGTCATCACGCTGGTGTTCGGGCTCGCGGTTCTTCTCCACGCTTTCGTGCAGGGGGGCGTGTTCGGGGTGTTTGCCGAAGCGGAGCGACGCGGGACCGAGGGAGCCGGGCGCGACTTCTTCCGCGTTTTCACGCCGGAGATGTGGTGGCGCGACTCGAAGCGGTTCGCCTGGAGCTTTTTCTGGATCTACAACATCGTCTGGGGGATCGCAGCCCTCGTGATGCTGCTCCCGCTGATTCCCGCGCTGATCGGCGCGATCCTGCTTCGCGACTCCGAGATGCTCCTGATTCCCACCTGTCTCGGGATCGCGGCTACGGTCGCCGTCGGCCTCCTCGCGGGGCTGGTCGCGATCATCTGGTCGCACGTGGCTTTCGCCGAGGCGGTGCGGACGGGTGCAGGAGCGAGGGAGTCGCTCCGGCTGGCCGGGGTTCGGCTTCGCCAGAGGCCCGGAGCGATCCTGCTCGTCGTCGTTTCGTACTTCGCGATCAGCATGGTGGTCGGCGGTTTCGTGGGGGGATTCGCGTTCGGTCTCGATGCCGCGAACGTCATTCCCGGCGTCGGCGTGGCGTTCATCCCGTTCCGGATCGTCCTCTCCCTCCTCAACACTCTCGTCAGCGCCGCCTTCGGCTGCTGGATGACGGCGGCGATCGTCGCGGTCGTCTTCCCTCCTCGCGAGGTTCCGAATGTCCCTGCGGCAACCTGAGTCGCTCTTTTCCGCTGATTCCGCCAACTTCCGCCCGTCGGCCATCCGCGCTTTCGCGCACCTGATCAACGATCCGGGCGTCATCTCGTTCGCCGGAGGCCTGCCGAGTCCCCAGACGTTTCCGGCCGAGCGCATCGCGGAGCTGGGAGCCGAGGTGATCCGGGATCGCCGGCACATCGCGCTCCAGTACGGGCCGACGCCCGGGATCCCGCGGTTGAGGGAATCGATCGCCGCGATCGCGAGCGGACGCGGCGTCCGCGCCACGGCAGAGAACGTGATCGTCACGACCGGGTCGCAGCAGGCGCTTCACCTGGTAGCGACCGTCTTCCTCGATCCGGGCGACGTGGTCCTGGTGGAGCTTCCCTCGTACATCGGCGCGCTCTCGGCGTTTCATGCGCGGCGCGCCGAGCTCGCCGGCGTCGCACAGGATGAGGAGGGGATCGTCCCATCCGATCTCCGCGCCGTCTGTGCCCGCGTGCGAGCCGGGGGGAAGACGGTCAAGTTCCTCTACACGATCCCGAACTTTCAGAATCCCTCCGGGCGGTTGCTGGCGGCGAAGCGGCGCGCAGAGGTGCTGGAGATCGCGCGCGAGGAAGGATTCTTCGTGATCGAGGACGATCCTTACGGGGAGATCGTGTTCGACGAGACGGCCGACACGACGCCGATCGGAGCGGTGGAGGGGTCGCTCGCGAACCTCGTCTACCTGGGATCGTTTTCGAAGATCCTGGCTCCCGGGCTTCGCTGCGGGTTCATCGTCGCCCAACCCTCCGTGCTCCAGCGCGTCCAACTCGCGAAGGAGGCGGCCGACCTCTGCTCCGGGATGCTCGACCAGTCGATCGTCGACGAGCTCTGCGCCAGGGGAGAGCTGCCGGCCCAGATTCTGCGCGTGAGGAGCTTCTACCGCGACCGCAGCCGCGCCATGATGGATGAGCTGAGCGCGCAATTCGGGGGGCGTGCCCGCTGGACGGACGCGAAGGGAGGGCTCTTCACGTTCCTGACCCTCGACAGCGACGTCGACACGGCTGAGATGGTTCCGAAGGCGATCGCCGCGGGAGTCGCCTACGTACCGGGCGCGGCGTTTTTCGTCGATGGATCGGGGCGGAACAGCATGCGCCTGACTTTTGCAAAAGAACCGGACGACCGCATGCGCGAGGGGGTCGCGCGCCTCGCGCGCCTCTTCGAATGATCGCGGCGGTCGGGAGCCGCCTCGATGAAATCGCTTCGCCAGTTTGCCCTCTGCTCGCTTCTCCTGTTCACGATCTCCTGCGCGACGTCCGACGGGACCCTCGCGCCGTCCGTGCAGGAGGCCTCTCTGCTGCCGCTCGAGGGGACGATTCCGCCGATCGAGTCGCCACGCATCCGCGTCGGTCTGGAGACCGACAGCGCGGAGGCGGTCTTTCCCCGGCGTGAAGGAGGGTGGTTCGTGCGGACCGAGGCGGGGCCGCGGATGATCCGCCGCGGGTTCACTCTGCGCGCTCCGCGCGCGGGCGAGCCCGTGCGATGGGGCGTTCGCGTCGCGACGTTCGACACCGAGGCGGCCGCCCGCACGGAGGCGGAGCGCGTTCGAGGCATCGTGGACACCCAGATCGACGTGGTGAGCGGCCCGGCCGGCCAGTGGCGCGTCCTGGTCGGCGACTTCCCCAGCAGCGAGGCCGGACAGGAGACGAGGGACCGGCTTCTGAGCCAGGGATACGCGCCGCCGCTCTGGGTCGTGCGCCGCCCGACGACCGCCAGTTTCACGCGCGAGCTGACCCTCGTCGACGACGAGGGGGGCTCGACGATGATTCCGGGACAATCGGTTCTGATCCAGCCGGTGAACGGCGCGATGATCGAGATCGCAGGCAAACCGTACCGCGGTGGAGCGCGGATCTGGATCAGCGAGCGCGGGCTCCTGAACCTGATCAACGAGGTGAGTTTCGAGGACTACCTGCGCGGGGTCGTTCCCGGCGAGCTCGGCCCGAGTGTCTACGACGAGCTCGAGGCGCAGAAGGCCCAGGCGATCGCCGCGAGGACCTACGCGGCGCGGAGGCTCGGTGAGTATCGCGATGAAGGGTACGACATCTGCCCCACGGCGGCGTGTCAGGTCTACAGCGGCGCGTCGATCGAGGAGAAGCTGAGCGACCAGGCGATCGCGGAGACGGCCGGACTCGTGATGGCCTGGGAAGGGGAGCCGATCGATGCCCTCTTCACCTCGACCTGCGGCGGCGAGACTTCCGATGTTGCGACGATGTTCCCCGGAAGGGACGATCCGTATCTGAAGCACGTCCGCTGTGTCGAGCTCGAGATGGCCGAGCTCGAGGGGCGGACGGACGGAGGGCTGATCGACGAGACGAGTGCGCGGGCTGCGATCTTCGCAAGTCTGGCGGGAGTGACGGGCATGGACGGTCCCTCGACGGCACGGGATGCCGCGAGCGCGGCAGCGACGGTACAGAGAATCTCGGGAGGAGGGGCGGCCGCGGGAGCGCCGGCAGCCGCGACCCGAGGCGGCATCATCCGCTGGCTCGCCTCTCTCTGGGGATGGGACTCCGCCGGAATGACGTTGACCCTTCCCGAGGATCGGGCCTATTTCTTCGACGCTTCCCGCGCGAACGATCCGGTCGTGGCGGCGCAGTCATTCCTGATCAAGTACGGGGTCGTGCCCGCGGCTTTCGGTACGGCAGCATCGCTCGACGAGCCGATGCCGAAACGCGAGTTCTACGCGATGCTCTTCTCCTGGCTCGAGGAGACCGGCGCGGTGACGAACACGTACGGCAAGATCGACGAGATCCGCGGGGACACGGTTCGGATCCGGGGAGGGGGCGAGCATCGGATCCCGGCGGGGATCCCGCTCTTCCGGAGGGCGCACGAGAGCTACCGGGAGCAGGCGCGCGTGCCCGTGATGATCGGTGACCGGATCCGGATCTTCGGCCACCGCGCCCGAGGAGCGATCGGAGCGGTCGTCGAGGCGAATTACGACGGCGCATCGTTCGATCGCACGTCGTCCTACGCGAACTGGACCAGGAGTGAGCGGGCGCCCGACCTCGTCGAGGCGATCGCCAGGCGGGTCCCGATCCGGGAGTTGCACGGACTGCGGCCGCTCGAGGTCGATGAGGCCAACCGCATTGCGCGCCTCGAGGTTCAGGCGGAGAACGGCAGGACCTTCACACTCGAGGGCATCCAGATCCGTTTCGCCCTCGGTCTTCCCGACAATCTCTTCGTGATCACCAGGAGCGTCGATCCCGATGGAGTCGACCGCTACACGTTCTTCGGCAAGGGGTGGGGACACGGAACCGGTATGTGCCAGGTCGGCGCTTATGGAATGGCCGTGCGCGGCCGCGAGGCCGCCGAGATCCTTCGCCACTACTACACCGGAATCGAAATCGTTCCGATGGAGAGGCTGGATCTGACGGGGACTGCGATGGAGTGAGGTGGCAAGGCAGAAGGCAGAAGTCAGGCAAAGGCAGAAGGCAGAAGTCAGGCAGAAGGCAGAAGGCAGAAGGCAGGCAGAAGGCAGAAGGCAGAAGGCAGAAGTAGTAGAGCAAGAGTAAGAGCCAGAGCAGGCCCGTGACGGTGCCTCTTCTGGCTTCTGACTTTCCTTCTGCCTTCTGCCTTCTGCCTTGCCTTCTGCCTTCTGCCTTCTGCCTTGTCTCTCCTCACCTTCCTTCGATCGACAGAATCAGCACCGACAAAGGGATCGCGAGGCGGCGATCGAAGTGCTTCTGCGGATCGGGGGTGAGGTCGATGACGTTGCGACCGTCGCGACGGTCGATCTGTCCGACGAAGCGCCCGCCGATGACGAACCGGTAATTGCTGCGGAAGGCTCGGATCGCATGCCCGGCGACTTTTCTCGCGAGCACGCGGCGGAGCGAGTCTTCCTCGGCCCATCCGACCGGGGATTCGCCCTCGTCGAGAATCCACCAGCGGCGACGGCCGAAGTTCGACGTGAAGTTCTTCTGGAAGAAGGCGAGAAACCTTCCACCCGGCTCCTCGGCGCGGTACTCGGTCACCGGAAGAGGGAGCCTTCGCGATTGCCGGATGACCAGCCCGATCTCGCTCATCGATTCGTCCTTGAACAGAACCAGTTCGCGGATCGGGATCAGCGTGAGGATCAGCGCGATGAACACCACCGTGAGCAGCGCGGCTACCGCCGACGAAATGAACCTGTCGAGCAGCAGAAGGACGATGACCGCGGTGACTCCCGTGGCTCCGACCATGGCGGCCATCAGACCGCCGACCCAGACGACCAGCCGGGGAGGTCGATGGAAGAAGAAGAGCGGCTCCTCGCCGTCCCGGACCACGGACTTGCCGCCGTCGCTGAAGTCGACCGAATAGGTGGGGCCGCCGGGCCCGAGCTTCGGATCCTCGACCTCGGTCATGTCCGCGGTGCTCGGGTCGGGCCGCCGGATCGGCTGCGTCGAGGAGGGATTGCCGTCCTCGACCGGTTCTTCCGGGACGTCGTCGATTCGCTGGTCCACCAGAGTTCCTTCCCGCTTTCCGGAAGCATCGTCTCGGAAGCGGCCAACCGAGCCGCCGATCCGGATCTCGGTCCCGTTCACGAGCGGTGCCACCTGAACCCGCTTCCCTCGCACGAACGTGCCGTTCGAGCTCGACAGGTCGTAAATCACAAAAAAGCCCTTTTCATGGACGATGCGGGCGTGATGACGCGAGACACGCGGGTCGCGGATCACCACCTCGTTGTCCGCATCCCGCCCGATCCGGAGGATCGAGCCGGGCTGGAGATCCCAGGATGTTTCCTTCCCCTCGCGGGTGAGGATCGTGAGCGTGGCCATGCAGTACAGATTCTACAGGCTCGGTCGGCGGCTGGCTCAGGAGGCGTTGGCGAGGGGCGAAACCGACTCGATCGTCCGGGCCAGTTCCTCGATCGTCGCCGGTTTCGTGAGCCACCCGCGAATCGTGGGGGGGATGGTTCGGTCTTCGGGCTGTTTGTAGCCGCTCACGACGACGACCGGGATGTCGGGGGTCGAGGAGGCCGAGATGCGGTCGATGACTTCCCAGCCGTCCATCAGCGGCATGCAGAGGTCGAGCACGAGAACGTGAGGCGTGCTCTCCTCGATCCTGTCGATCGCCTCCGCGCCGTTGGTGGCCACCCGGACTTCGAAGCCGCGCTGGTTCAGCCCGATGGCGTAAAGCCTTCTCAGGTCAGCATGATCCTCGACAATCAATACGCGGCGTTTTCCCATTTTATCCGGCCAGAGGGCGTGATTGCATGGATCGAGCCGGAACCCTGTGTCCGCCGGAAAGCCGGAATGGCCGTCGCGAGCGAGATCCGCATCCCGTCTCCTGGGCGAGTCCCCGCGCTGGGGGGGCGCGTGGCGGATCATTGACGGCGCTCGCTCCGGAGACCCGTGGTGAATTTCATCGGCTGCCATGGGGTTAAGATCGCGAAAACATTCCACGAGGAGCATGGATGCGAGCAAGCTGGAACGAGTACTTCATGGGGATCGCGCATCAGGCCGCCACGCGCTCGACATGCCGTCGAAAAAAAGTCGGAGCCGTCATCGTGCGCGACAAGACGATCCTGTCGACGGGCTACAACGGGTCGATTCGCGGCCTCCCTCATTGCGAGGACGTCGGCTGCATGATGGAAGATGGCCATTGCGTGGCAACGGTCCACGCTGAGGCGAACGCGATCATCCAGGCGGCGAAGAATGGCGTGTCGATCGAGGGGGCGGAGCTCTACACCACGGCCTCTCCATGCTGGGGTTGTTTCAAGCTGATCGCGAACAGCGGAATCCGCAGGATCTACTACGGCGAGTTCTACCGGGATGAGCGGTCGAAGGAAGTGGCGGCTCAGATCGGGATCGAGCTGGTGGATCTCGACATCCCGGCACCGGCCCATCTCGGCGCGCCGGGAGAATGAGCGGAAACCGATGCTGATTCTCTCGGTGGACGCATCCCTTCCGCTCTTCTCGATCGCGGTGACGCGAGGGAGCGAGCAGGTCGCCGCCTATGCCGCGGAGGGGAAGGGGTCTCGAAACGAGAAGCTGCTCGCCTCGGTGGATTGGATCCTGGCCGAGATCTCGATCGATCGGAGCGAGCTCGATCTGCTCGTGGTCACACGAGGTCCCGGGTCGTTCACGGGAGTGCGCGTGGGGCTGGCGACGATCGAAGGGATGGCGTTCGCGATCGACCGACCGATCTGTGCGCTCTCCACTCACGAGGCGGCGATCGGGAGCCGGGTCGACGAGGTTCTCGTCTGGTCGGACGCCGGGAGGGGAGAGTCGTACGTGGCGGCGTTCCGCGAAGGAAACGAATGGGTCGCCCCTTCGCTGGCCGGTGAGGCGGAGCTAGAGTCGTTGCGGAGCCGGATCGGCACGCACATCAGGATCGAGGAGCTGATCTCGACGTCGAACCTGGCGCTGCTCGGAGCCCGGCGCGCGTTTGCCCTGCACCAGAGAGGACGCATGGAGGGGAGAAGCGATACGACGCCGATCTATGTGAGGCTCGCGGAAGCCGAGGTGAAGCTGCAGCAGAGGCTTCATGACTGATCAGTGGCAGTGTGCCGATGCGACCGCGGCGGACCTGGATCAGATCGAAAACCTCGAGCGGGCCTCCTTCCCGAACCCGTGGAGGCGAGAGTTCTTCGCGAGCGAGCTGCGCGCCGAGGGGCGCCGCAACCGCATTCTCCGCGCGGACCGCGCCGTGGTGGCCTACTGCTTCACGATGTACTTCCTGGACGAGATGCACGTGAACAAGATCGCGGTGGCAGCTCCCCTGCGCCGGCAGGGCCTCGCGGCACTGCTGATGGACGACGTGGTCGCGTTCGCGAAGGAGAAGGGGATCCGAACGATCGCCCTCGAGGTGAGGGAGTCGAATCAGGAAGCCCGGGACTTCTACGAGGCGCTGGCCTTCGAGGAGCGGTACAGGAGGCCGCGCTACTATCCTGACGGAGAGGCGGCGGTCGTGATGGTGCTCGATCTTCCCGCCGGCCCGGGTCAGATCTGAATGGCCTGAGTCAGCATCTGCTGGAACTTCTGGGCCATTCCGGAGTCGAACTGGGCTCCGCCGCCGCGCAGGATCCGGTCGACCGCCTCGTTTTCCGGAAGCGGGACCTGGTACGAGTCGGGGGCGGTCATCGCGTCGAAGGCCTCGCAGATGTGGAGCACGCGGGATCCCTCCGGGATCTGCTCGCCCGAGAGACCGTGGGGATATCCTTTCCCGTCGATCCGTTCGTGGTGGTGCAGCACGAGCTTCGTGATCTCCGGTCCGAGGCCCGACTCCGAGACCAGCGCGGCACTCACGATCGGATGCGACTGGATCATTTTCATTTCCGCATCCGAGATTTCCTTCTTCCGATACACATCCTGATAGTCGAGAAGGCGCATGCCGGCATCGTGGACGAAGCCCGCGATCCGAACGTTCTCGCATTCGATATCCGAAAGCCCGACATAGTGAGCGAGCTGGTCCGCCATCCGCGAGACGCGCCTGCTGTGATTGATCAGATGGGGGAACTTCTGGAAGTCGGGCTCGAGCAGTTTCTCGGCGATCCGCTGGCTCATCAGTTTCTTCGAGCTGTGCGATAGCGACTGCTGAACCGTCTGCTCGATCTGGCGGAGAAACAGCTCGAGAAACGATCGGGCGGACGCGTCGGGGGCGCGGTCGAAGGCGACGCTCAGCACCAGTGTGTCGGCCGAGGCCCCCTTCACCGGGGCGCTGAGGACCGTCTGCAGCCGGTCCGGCTGGATCGGCGGCCCGCTCTCGCCGAGAGGGTAGCGCACCGCGGAGCGCGTGAGAACGTCCGACTCGCCCCGTTTCCGGCTCCAGCCCGCGAGTTTCGCGCGGAACTGCTCGATCGCCTCCTCGGTCATCGTCGTCTTCGCAACGATCACCTGTCCCCCCCCCATCTCCCCGAGGGAGGCGAACGATGCGACCAGAACCGAGGGGAGCTGGAGGAGAGAGGGGAGCAGCAATGCGACCGATGCCATCTCCGGCTCGGAGAGAGTCCGCGAGGTGAGAGACGAGCTTCCAAGGCTGCGGACGACGACGGTCTTCGCGAGCTCGATCGTTCGGAGGATGTTCGATGCGGCGATTTCAGAGTCCCGATCACCGCCGCCCGATCCGAGCTGCAACGACTGCTGACCGTAAAGCTGCTTTTCAGCGAACAGTCCCAGAAGCTGCTCCACGATCTTCTGCGCCTGGCCGAGATCGTTGGTGTCGAACGGCTGCTTGCCCGGCTTGTCCCTCAGGTCGAGAATTCCCGCGAGCCGTCCCCTCGAATAGACCGGGGCGGCGAGCAGCCGGTCGGTGCCGGCGGCGAACAACATCTCGGCGAATCGCGGCTCGTCGTTCAGGCCGTTCACGAAGAACGGCGCGCGGCGCATCACGAGCCGGTCGGCGAGCGGATCGCTCGGTGGGATCGTCTTCCGGATCGAATCGGAGAACCCGTACGAAGTGATCAGCACGAATCCCGTCTCGCCGTCGAGGAGGTAAAGGGCCGCCTTCGTTGCACGGATACTCTCCATGCAGCCGAAAACGATCTCCTTGAAGCGTGGCTGCAGCTGTTCGATCTCGGGCTGCATATTGTGTACTTTCCCTGTTTACACCAGCATGCCGCTCGGGGCAATGGTCTCAATAGATTGTACCGTGCAGAGGGTTCCCTGGAGCCCCCCTCCCGGCAGGCGTTCCATTTCGCGCAAATGTGCTAAGAATGCCGGCCATGCGGTGGGACAGCCCGATCGATCCGCTGGCCGAACGGCTTGCCGGCGCCGGTCGGCTGCTGCTTGGGGCGATCGCGATTCTGATCCTCCAGTACGAACCCGTCGGTGTCTTTCGCAACCAGCAGGTCCTCTCGAACATCGCCGCCGTCTATTGCG
>JBHEOL010000319.1:0-9855 GCA_046261635.1 Thermoanaerobaculia bacterium
CTTGGGCAGAGGTGCCCTAAGGGCGAACATCTGATATATCGGCAACGCGATGCCCGTGCCAGCGACCCTCCACTGCTCCGAATGCGACTGGACTTCGCCGATTGCCGGCCTGGTCAACCTCTGCCCGGATTGCTCTTCGGCGGTGCTGGTCCAGTACGAGCTCTCGCCCGATCTGGAACTGCGCGACCGCATCCGGTCGCGTCCGCCAGGCATGTGGCGATGGGCGGAGTTGCTCCCCGAGGTTCCGTGTGAACGGATCGTTTCTCTCGGGGAGGGGAGCACGCCGCTCCAGCCGGCCGGACGCCTCGGGGCCGAGCTCGCGGTCCCGGCCCTCTTCATCAAGGATGAGTCGCTCAATCCGACGCGGTCGTTCAAGGCGCGCGGGATGGCGGCGGCGGTCACGATGGCCCGGGAGCTCGGCGCCACGCTCCTGGCCGCCCCGACGGCTGGAAACGCCGGCTGCGCCCTCGCCGCGTATGGCGCCAGAGCCGGGCTCCCGGTCTTCATCGCCATGCCGGAAGACACCCCTTCCTCGATCCTCCGCGAGTGCCGTGGCTTTGGGGCCGAGGTCGAGCTCGTTCCTGGCGTGATCACGGATGCCGGCCGTCGCGTCCGGGAGGTCCTCGCCGAGCGCGGCGGATTCGATCTTTCGACTCTCAAGGAGCCCTATCGGGTCGAAGGGAAGAAGATCATGGGTTACGAGCTGCTCGACGATCTCGGCCGCCTGCCGGACGTGATCCTCTATCCCACCGGCGGGGGGACGGGGCTGATCGGGATGTGGAAGGCTTTCGCCGAGATGGAGCGCCTCGGATGGATCGGCCCCGAGCGGCCGCGCATGTACTCGGTGCAATCGGCCGGCTGCGCACCGATCGTGCGGGCCTTCGAGGAAGGAACCGAGCGCGCGAAGGAGTGGGAGGACCCGAAGACCGGGGCGTGGGGCCTGCGGGTTCCGAAGGCCGTGGGCGATCGGCTCATGCTCGCCGCCCTCCACGCCTCCGAGGGTGGTGCCGTGGCCGTCCCCGAACACGAGATCGAGCCGGCGGCTGCCGAGCTGCGACGCCGCGAGGGAATCGACGCCGGTCCGGAGACGGGGGCGGCACTGGCAGCGCTGCGGGCGCTGCTCGCCGATGGCCGCGTCCGCCGCGAAGAGACGATCGTCCTGTTCAACACGGGCGGGGACAAGTATTTTTAGGAGCAGGGGCCAGGGGCCAGGTGGGAAGCAAGATCCTACGCTTCGTGTGACTTGGGATGAAAGCGAAAACGCCGGCGCCCTCGCGGGCGCCGGCGTTGATTCAGGTTTCAATCGTCGGGCTTACTTGTCGGCGGATTTCTGCTGCCACTCGTCGAGAGCCTTCTGCGCATCGCCGGGTTTCTCTTCGAACTTCGTCAGCTCGGCGGTCAGGGCGTTGAGCGTGTTCTCGTACTTCGAGAGCAGTTCGCGGTTGTAGGAGATCCAGGGATCGACCTCTTCCTCGGCCTGCATCTCCGCGCGGGTCTTGTCGTATTGGGCGATCATGTCGGCGAACATCTTCTTCGCCTCCGGATCGGTCGCTGCATCGGCCTGTTTCTTCAGGTCCGCGTAACCCTGATCCATCATCGCGCTCATGCTGGTCTGCATCTGCTCCTGAAAGGCCGAGCCGCTCGCTTCGAGGACTTTCTCCTTCACCCACTGGTACTCGGCCGTGTTGTAGCCGAGCTCGTGGGCGGCGCGGATGTCGGCAGTCATGAAGTCGGCCACCGAGCCGAGGGCCTGGAACCCGGCCATCATGCCGGCCAGCGACTTGTCGCCCTTCTCCTCGACTTTCTTCGCCTTCTCCTCGAGCTCCTTGCGCGCGACCATCGCGATCTTCTTCTCCTGCTCGCGCACCTTCATGTACATCTCGATCTGGGCATCGGTCAGGCGCCCATCCTCGGGCGCGTCATAAGTGTCGTCGGCGGTTTTTTCCATCAGATCCGTCGTGCCGAGGTCCGAGAGGTTCTCCGAGATCTGGGCTTCGTCCATCGCCTTCTTCAGTTTGCAGCCGGACAGACCGGCGACGAGAAGAAGACCGAGGGCAAGGATGAGCAGGCGGCGCATAATTCCTCCAAATAAGAACGAACAGAATTGTAAAGTAAGATAGGGCTTCGGCAGGCAGAGATCAAGAGGGTATCAGCGGATGAGTCTGCTCAGCTCCGCGACGCCCTTTTGGAGTGCCGCCTTGAGCTCCGCCATATCCTCCCGGAGTTGCCGGATCTCGGAACGGAGCTGGGCGATGTCATCCGAGGAACCTCGGCCCGACGTCGAGCTCGCCTGCGCTTCCTCGGGGAGGAGGAGCCCCTCGTCCAGGTGCTCGACGTCCTCCTCGGATTCGCCCCCCGCCTCGGAAGCTTCCTCCACGATGGAGACGGGGATCTCGACGTTGCCTCCGATCGTGCCGAGGCGCTCGCGCCCCTCGAGCAGCTGTTCGAGCGAGACTTCCTCAACCCCCTCATAGCCGATGGAAGGGTCCTCGAAGGGGGTGTCGGCGAACGGGAGCACCGATTCGTCAGGGAGAGAGTTCGCGAAGGGATTGTCGTCGGTGGCGAACGCCGGCTCGGGCTCGGGTTCCGGCGCAGGAGCGCCGCTCTTTTTCTTCTTTTTCTCGACGCGTCCGGGGCGGGCCGCAGGTTTGCCCTGGAGCTTGCCGATCAGGTGCTTGGCCGTGATCTTCGAGGCGAGTTTGAACGTCTCCATGACGCCTTCGCCCTTGATGGCCGCGGCCTCGTGCGCGGGGTAACCCTCGAAGCCGAGCTCGGACTCGAGGCTCTCGACGTCCATCACGCCCGGAATGTCGCGCTTGTTGTACTGAATGATGATCGGGATCTCGTTCGCGTCGATGCTGTTCTCCTGGAGGTTTTCGAGGAGGTTATTGAAGCTCTCGCGGTTCGACTCGACCATCGACGGCTGGGAATCGACCACGAAGACTACGGCGTCCGCTCCCTTGAGGACGAGCTTGCGGGTCTCGTTGTAGAACACCTGCCCGGGGACCGTGTAGAGCTGGATCTTGAGGTTGAAGGTGCCGATTTTTCCGATGTCCACCGGAAGGAGATCGAAGAAGAGGGTCCGATCGGTCTTCGTGGCCAGCGAGAGCATTTTGCCGCGGTTTTTCTCGTCCAGCTTGTCGAAGATGATCATCAGATTCGTCGTCTTCCCGCAGAGTCCCGGGCCGTAATAGACGATCTTTGCGGTCATCTCCCGCGTGGCGTGATTGAAAAGGACCATTCTCGTTCCCCTGAATTGACGGACTAATCAAAAAGTATGGCAGATGATGGGGGGACATTGTAAGGCAGGGTTCCCGGCCGTGCGAATCGTGGCGTCACGAATCCTTCGCGCGGAGCAGGACGACGGTGGCGCCCCAACCTCCGCCGGTGGCGTCGGCATCGTGAAACTCCTCGACGAAGTCGAGCCGGTCGAGCAGCGAGCGGAGGATCTCGCGCTGGACGCCGATCCCGCGGCCGTGGATGAGACGCACCTGGCGGAATCCCTTCTCGCGCGCGGCGAGCAGATACTCCTCGGCGACCTCCTTCACGTCCCGCGGGCGGAATGGATGGAGGTCGATGACGTCCTCGATCGGCACCTCGAACGGATCATCTTCTTCGGTCATCGGTCGAATGTCCTGCGCCATGATAGTGTTTCCAGACGTGGTTTCTGAGTCATTTCTGGAGAGCCGATGTCCACATTGTTCGAGGAACTGCAGCGCGTCCGGAGCTTCGAGTACACGGAGGAAGACGTCACCGGATTCGAGCAGCTGCACGACGAGATCCGGGAACTCAAGAAAGAGCGCAATGCGGTCATCGTCGCGCACAACTACTATCGCCCGGAGATCCTGAAGATCGCGGATTTCGTCGGAGATTCTCTCGAGCTCTCGCTCATGGCCTCGAAGGTCACGGATGCCGACATCGTCGAGTTCTGCGGAGTCCACTTCATGGCCGAGACCGCGAAGATCGTGAATCCCGGCAAGACCGTGCTCCTTCCGAGCCTGCTGGCGGGGTGCCAGCTCGCCGACTCCGCCCCGGCCGAGGATCTCGAGGCGCGGATCGAGGAGCTGAAGGGCGAATACCCCGATCTCGCCGTCGTCAGCTACGTCAACACGACCGCGGCCGTGAAGGCTCTGTCGGACATCATCTGCACCTCGGCCAACGCCGCGCGCGTGGTCCGCTCGCTTCCGAACCAGAACATCCTTTTCGTTCCCGACCGGAATCTCGCCAATCACGTGGCGCAGCAGGTTCCGGAGAAGAACATCATCCCGTGGGATGGGTTCTGCTACGTCCATCAGCAGATCACGCCGGGGGAGATCAAGCGGATCCGCGAAGCCGACCCGGAGCTTCGGGTCCTGGTCCATCCCGAGTGCCGCCCCGACGTCGCCGCACTCGCCGACGCGGTGCTCTCGACCTCCGGCATGGTGCGTTTCGCGAAGGAGAACGAGGGGAACCGGTTTCTCGTCGTCACCGAGTGCGGCCTCTCCGACCGTCTCGCGATGGAGGTCCCCGAGAAGCAGTTCCTGAAGGGATGCCGCCTCTGCACTTTCATGAAGGTCTCGACGCTCGAGGACGTCCGCGATTCGCTTCGCGACAGGAAGTATGAGATCGAGGTTCCGGAGCCGATCCGCGTAAAGGCGGAGATCGCCCTAAGGCGGATGTTCGACGTGGAGGGACTTTGAGCGCGGGCGAAGGAGCCGGAACCCCGGCGCGGATCGAGTACAGCGAGGATCGCGTCCCCCTCGAGGGAATCGCGGAGACCGTCCAGATCGTGGTCGACATGCACGGAGGGGAGACGCTGGCCCCGCGAGGCGACTCGATGAGGTTCACGCTCCCGGTGCGGCAGGGCATCGCCGCGAGCGGCACCATCGAGGGCGAAATCCGGTGGCACGACAGCGGACCGGAGGGGGGCGTTCTCACGATCAGCGCCTCCGACGAGGTCGTCCAGCATCCCGTCTCTCACATCTTCATCCTCATCGCCGGCGTCGTCGGCTCGTTTCTCTTCATCCTCTGGCCCTTCTATCCGGCTCTCGGACCCGCGTCGTGGGTGGGCGGCGCCCTCGCCTTCGCCGCTTACTTCCTGACGCTTCGCCGCACCAAAGGGGGGATCGTCGCCCGCCTCCTCGCCACGATCGCAGACCAGCAGAGAAGAGGATGGATGGGCGAGGCCACCGAAGAGAAGGACGCCCAGGGCGGATCAGACGAATAGGGCAGGCTGCTGCCCTTGCCCTCCTTCGTCCTATGCGTCCTATGCGTCCTATGCGTCCTATAGGTCCTATAGGTCCTATCGTCCTTCCAGTCCTCCCTAGCGCTGTTCGGGCAGCAGCACCGGTTGCGGGGCGCTCTCATTTCCGGCGCGGTCGACCGAGCTGACGACGAGCGCGCCGGGCCTTACGCCCACCGCGATCTCGCGGCGCGATCCCGAGACGATCTCGCGGACCCAGCGATCGCCGATCCACAGGCGGATCGCGTAGAGAAACGGCTCGTCGGGCTCACCGGGAGCGATCGAGATCGAGCGATTCAACTCGTTCCACGATGCAAAGGGAGCGGCTGGCGGTTCGGAGTCGAGCCACGGACTCGCCGGGACGAGCGCGGGCGACGCGTAGAGCGTGGCCGAAAGCCGGGTCGCGATTCCGGCGCGGTCCTCGAGGATCGGTTTCATGCTGAAGTGGATCGTTCCACCCGCGCCCATCGTCCGCGCCATGTCGATCTGATGGAGGATTTCCTCCGGGTAGAGGGCATTCGGCTGCCCGTTCGCGATGCGGCTCGGGATGATGCCCGGCCACAGATGACGGCCGCGCGCGTTCTGGTCGAGCCACCAGCCGAGGAGCGCGGAGAAGCTCTGCTCGGGGCTGGCGATCGGCCAGTAAAGCTGGGGCGAGAGGTAGTCGACCCATCCCTGCTGGAGCCAGTGCCGCGAGTCGGCCCAGAGTCCCTCCCTCGCATCGAAGCCGGTGACGCCCGCCGGGTTGCCGGGCTTCCAGATTCCGAAAGGGGAGATGCCGAGCTTGACCGAGGAGTTGGCGCGATGAACGTCGACCGACAGCTCCTGCACGAGACGGTTGACATTCTCTCTCCGCCAGTCGTCGCGGGAGAGCGTCCCGCCCGAGTCGCGGTAGCGGTGCCACGGGGCGTCGTCCGGAAACGGGATGATCTCGCCCGCGGCGTCCTTCTCTGGATACGGATAGAAGTAGTCGTCCAGGTGGATTCCGTCGACCTGATACCGCCGGACGATGTCGAGGACCACGCTTCTCGTGTGCGCCCGCACCTCGTCCTCTCCGGGATCGAGCCAGAGATAATCGCCGTAAGCGCGGACCAGGTGGGGGTGGGTGACGCTGATGTGGCCGGCCGCCGCGGGAGAAGTCTCGCGGTGGCGTGCGCGGTAAGGATTGATCCAGGCGTGGAGCTCGAGCCCTCGCGCGTGCGCCTCTTCGACGGCGAAGGCGAGGGGGTCCCAGCCGGGATCGCGCCCCATCGTTCCGGTCAGGTACTCGGACCACGGCTCGAGCCGCGACCGATAGAGCGCATCGGCGGCGGGGCGGACCTGAAAGATGACGGCGTTGTAATTCAGCTCTTTGGCGCGGTCGAGAATCGAGACGAGCTCGTTCTTCTGGAGGTCGGCGGTCAGCCCGGGGCGGGAGGGCCAATCGATGTTCTTCACGCTCGCGACCCACACCCCGCGGAACTCGCGATCCATCGGCGGCGGTGAGGGGATGGGGGGGCGCGAGGAAGAACAGGCGGTGGAGAACAGGGCGAAGAGGGCGGCAGCCAGCGGCGCGAGAATTCGGATCATCGATGGAAGTGTTCAACAGTCGATCGCAACTTGCAACGTGAAAACCTCTGGTGAGCGCGGGCCCGCCTCTGATACTGTCGCGATCGAGCCCCGGTGGCGGAATGGCAGACGCTGCGGACTTAAAATCCGCTGGGCCGAGAGGCCCGTGCCGGTTCGACCCCGGCCCGGGGCACTCTCCCACACCGCCAACCCGATGCGCCGGCCGCCGCGCATGGGCTCGGCACTCGTCCTGATAGAATCGCCGTCCCCCGGCCCGGCACCACGTTCCGGGAAATCCCAAGGAGGCACCTCCCATGTCCGCTCACCCTCACGCCGGCGATGCCGGCGCGCCGCTGACCATCCTCGCGGAAGAAGAAGTGATGTTCCAGGAGAGCGTTCGCGAATTCGCGATCGAGAAGATCCGTCCGATGGTCCATCAGATGGATCACGACGCAACGATGGATCCCGGGTTGATCCGGAGCTTTTTCGAGCTCGGGATCATGGGGATCGAGGTCCCCGAGGATCTCGGCGGGGCCGGCTCCACGTTCTTCAACGCGGTGCTGGTCGTCGAGGAGCTCTCGCATGTCGACGCCTCGTGCGGGGTCCTGGTGGACGTCCAGAACACCCTGGTCAACAACGCCATCCTCCGCTGGGGGTCGGCCGAACAGAAGAAGGATCTCCTCCCGAGGCTGAGCTCGGAAGTCATCGGCGCTTACGCTCTTTCGGAGGCGGGCTCGGGATCGGACGCATTCGCGCTTGCGACCAGGGCGCGGCAGGACGGGGACGACTGGGTTCTCGACGGGCACAAGCTCTGGATCACGAATGCCGCCGAAGCCGGGGTGTTCATCGTGTTCGCGAACGCGAATCCCGACGCTGGCTACAAGGGAATCACGGCCTTCATCGTCGAAGGCGATTCGCCCGGATTCTCGATTGGAAAGAAGGAAGACAAGACCGGCATTCGCGCCTCGTCGACTTGCGAGCTGATCTTCGACGGCTGCCGGGTCCCGAAACGGAACGTGCTCGGCGAAGTCGGCAAGGGCTACAAGATCGCGATCGAGACGCTCAACGAGGGGCGGATCGGGATCGGCGCCCAGATGATCGGCATCTCGCGCGGCGCGCTCGAGCATGCGATCGCCTACTCGAAGGAGCGGAAGCAGTTCGGCAAGCCGATCGCGGAGTTCCAGGGAATCCAGTTTCAGATCGCCCAGGCCGCGACCGAGCTCGAAGCGGCCCGCCTGATGGTCTACAACTCCGCCCGGCTCAAGGATGCGGGACGGTCGTTCGTGAAGGAAGCCGCCATGGCCAAGCTCTTCTCCTCGCAGGTCTGCGAGCGCGTGACCTCGATCGCGGTCGAGATCTTCGGCGGGAACGGCTACACGCGGGAGTATCCGGTCGAGAAGTTCTGGCGCGACTCGAAAATCGGCAAGATCTACGAGGGAACCTCGAACATGCAGCTCTCGACGATCGCGAAGACGATTCTGACGGACAAACTGTAAGAAGAAAGGGGCTAGGGGCTAGGGACTAGGGGCTAGGAAAAACAAAGGCAGAATCAGAGCTTGGACAATCGTCAACTCCTGATTTTGCCTTTGCCGTTCCTAGTCCCTGGCCCCCAGCCCCTAGCCCCTGAATTAAAAAGGGCGCCGTCGCCGGCGCCCTCGGGGCGGAGTGTCGATCTACGACGACCGACCCTCCTTTGATTTGCGATAACTCATCGAACGCAGTACCTCCTCCCCCTCGAATTTCCGGCGGCTCCAGGGCCGGCGTGACGCGCTAGCTTCGTCACCCACCGCACCGATATGCCATGGACCGGATCGGCCGCCCCTTCTCACCCCGGGTGGAGGGGAGGGGCGGGAACTTGGCGTTCTGTTTCAAAGACTGCGGCGCTCTCGTTGGACCCGCCGACGGCATGAAGCAAAACTTCGTCCCCCGCGACGTTATTGCACGTTGGTGGAACAGGAGGGCTTCATGGGTGACTCGATGATAAGTTTTCGTGTTGATTTTCGCAATGATTTTTTTGGGGGGGAGCACGATAGGACGAATAGGACCTATAGGACTGATAGGACGAATAGGACCTGTAGGTCCTGTCTCGGGAGGGTTGCGGCTTTGAAGTAAGGTCTCCCCCCCGCCCGTCCTACCTATTCGTCCTATCGGTCCTATTCGTCCGATTCGTCCTATCGAAAACAAAAGGCCGCGGTTTCCCGCGGCCTTCGTGATTCCGTCTGCTCTTCGTTCTAGACCGAGGCGTCCAGAAATGGCCGCAGTTTCTTCGAGCGCGATGGGTGGCGCAGCTTGCGGAGCGCCTTCGACTCGATCTGGCGGATCCGCTCGCGGGTGACGCTGAACGAGCGGCCGACTTCCTCGAGGGTGTGCTCGGAGCCGTCGCCCACGCCGAAGCGCATGCGCAGAACCTGCTCCTCGCGCTGGGTGAGAGTGCGAAGGACGCGGCCGGTTTGCTCCTTGAGGTTCGAGACGATGACGTGCTCGATGGGGGAGACCACGCCACGGTCCTCGATGAAATCCCCGAGATGCGAATCTTCCTCTTCGCCGATGGGCGTTTCGAGGGAGATCGGCTCCTGGGCGATCTTCATGATCTTGCGGACCTTCGAGACGGGCATGTCCATCCGCTCGGCGATCTCCTCGGCGTTCGGCTCGCGGCCGAGCTCCTGCACGAGAGCGCGCGAGGTGCGGGTGAGGTTGTTGATCGTCTCGATCATGTGGACCGGGATGCGGATGGTGCGAGCCTGGTCGGCGATCGCGCGGGTGATGGCCTGGCGGATCCACCACGTCGCGTAGGTCGAGAACTTGTAGCCGCGGCGGTACTCGAACTTCTCGACCGCCTTCATCAGGCCGATGTTTCCTTCCTGAATGAGGTCGAGGAACTGGAGGCCGCGGTTGGTGTACTTCTTGGCGATCGAGACCACGAGGCGGAGGTTGGCGACGATCAACTCCTGCTTGGCCTGCTCGGCCTCGTCCTCACCCTGGCGCACTTCGCGGATCGTCTTCTTGATCTCGTCGTGGTTGGTGCCGAAGCCCGACTCGAGCTCGACGAGCCGCTCGCCGTACTTGGTGATCCGGCGCTTGTAGAA
>JBHEOL010000352.1:0-7131 GCA_046261635.1 Thermoanaerobaculia bacterium
CCAGGACATGGGCGCCGCGGGCCTCACCTCTTCCTCGTTCGAGATGGCAGGGCGCGCAGGCACCGGCATCCGTCTCGATCTCGATCGCGTCCCGATGCGCGAGTCGGGCATGACGCCGTACGAGCTGATGCTGTCGGAATCGCAGGAACGGATGCTGATCGTCGCCAAGCTGGGACGCGAAGCGGACGTCCTGGCGATCTTCGAGAAGTGGGACCTCGATGCCGCCGTCATCGGCGAAGTCACCGACGACGGCTTCGAGCGGCTCTTCTGGAACGGGGAGCAGGTCGGTGCGATCCCGATCGACCCCATCTCGACCGAGGCCCCGGTGTACGAGCGGCCGATGCAGGCGCTGGCGCATGCCGGGAAGCTGCCCGCGACGCTGGAGCGCGAACGCGTCGAAGACGACGACCTGACCGACCTTCTCCTTCATCTTCTCGCCACCCCGAACCTCTGCTCGAAGCAGTGGATCTGGGAGCAGTACGACACGAGCGTCCGGACGAACACGGTGATGAAGCCGGAGCGGAGCGACGCGGCGGTGGTTCGGCTCAAGGGGACGAAACGCGGTCTTGCAATGAGCTCCGACGTGAACCCGGTCTACTGCGGTCTCGACCCCTACGAGGGAGGGAAGCAGGCGGTGGCCGAGGCGGCGCGGAACGTGGCGGCGTCGGGAGCGACCCCGGCGGCAATCACCGACTGCCTCAATTTCGGCTCGCCCGAGCGGCCGGAGATCATGTGGCAATTCGCCGAGGCGATCCGCGGAATCAGCGACGCCTGCCGGGAGCTGGGGACGCCGGTCGTCTCCGGGAACGTTTCCTTCTACAACGAGACCGACGGCCGGCCGATCCTTCCGACGCCCACGGTCGGCATGGTGGGGATCTTCGACGACGTCGAGACGGCTGTGCGCTCCACGTTCCCCGCGGCGGGCGAATCCGTCGTCCTCCTCGGGGCGACTTCGGACGAGCTCGGAGGCTCGGAGTACCAGCAGGCGTTCCATCCCGACGCGCAAGTGGCTCCGCCCCGGGTCGACCTCGCGAAGGAGAAGGCGCTGATCGCGACGCTTGTCGAGATGGCGCGCGAGCACGTCGTGACGTCGGCGCATGATCTTTCCAACGGAGGTTTGGCTGTCGCGCTCGCGGAGAGCTCGATGCCGGGCATCGGAGTCGAGGTCGATCTAGGCGGCCATGCAGACGATCTCGATGCGGCGGCGCTTCTGTTCAGTGAGAGCCAAGCGCGCGCTATCGTGACGGTTCCGGCCGCGAGCCTCGACCGCGTGCGGGAAATCGCGGGGCGCCACGGCGTTCCGGCAACGCACATCGGCGAGACGATGACCACGGCGTTCGTCATCGCTCGGACGGGCAATCCTCTGATCCGCACCACCGCCCTCGAGCTCCATCGCGTCTGGAGCGAGGCCTTCCCGAAGCTCCTCGCAGGTGACTCGATCGAGGACGTCATCGAGGGAAAAGGGGAGACGGCGGAACTGATCGCGCGGGAGTAGAGGGGGGGAATAGGACGAATAGGACCTATAGGTGGAACGGGCGGCGCCGCCGCCCTGCCCCATTCGCCACACGTCCTATTCGTCCTATTCGTCCTATCGTCCCCGATCCGCTATTCTGAGCCCTGAATTTTCAAAGGTTCGCGACCGTTCTTCTGACCGAGAGCCGTTCTTCTCACCGGAGCCTTTTTTCTTCATGTTCGACAAGTTCAAGGAAGAATGCGGCGTATTCGGCATCCTCGATCACGAGGACGCCGCGAACCTCACCTATCTCGGCCTCTACGCCCTCCAGCACCGCGGGCAGGAGAGCGCGGGAATCGCCTCGGTATCGAGCGATCCCATCCATTCCGACGGAAACATCGGCACCAGCGAAGGGACCGACGGAACGGGCGAGCGCCTCATCCGCGCCGGCTCCCCGCAGATCCACGTCGAAAAGGACATGGGGTACGTGGCCGACATCTTCACGCACGAACGGCTGATGAAGCTCCCCGGGACGATCGCGATCGGCCACGTCCGCTATTCGACCGCGGGCGGGTCTCTGCTGGCGAACGCCCAACCGCTCGTCGCCTTCACGAACAAGGGGCCGATCGCGATCGCGCACAACGGCAACCTCGTCAACGGCGACCAGCTCCGGCGCGAGCTCGAAGCCGAGGGCGCGATCTTCAATACGATGACCGACACGGAAGTGCTCGTGCATCTCGTCGCGCGCTCGAAGGCGAAGGACGTCGAGGGGGCGATCGTCGATACCCTCTCGAAAGTGAAAGGCGCCTGGTCCATCGTCGTCCTCGTCCCCGGCCGGATCATCGCCGCGCGCGATCCCCATGGGTTCCGCCCGCTCGTCCTCGGACGCCAGGGCGAAGCACTCTGCATTTCCTCCGAAACATGCGCGTTCGACCTGATCGAGGCGGAGACCATCCGCGAGGTTCGCGCAGGCGAGATCATCGTCCTCGAGCAGGTTCCCGATGCCGACATGCCGAACCGCGCCCGCGTCCTCCAGCAACCCTCGGGCGGCCGTGAAGCGCGCTGCATTTTCGAGTACGTCTATTTTGCGCGCCCCGACTCGGGCGTGTTCGGCCAGAACGTCGCCGAAGTCCGGAAGCGCTTTGGCGCCCGGCTCGCCGCCGAGCACGGAATCGACGCCGACATCGTGGTCCCGGTCCCCGACTCCGGCGTCTTCGCGGCTCTCGGGTACTCGCAGGCCTCGGGCATTCCGTTCGAGTACGGCCTCGTCAGAAACCACTACGTCGGCCGCACCTTCATCGAGCCGAAGCAGTCGATCCGTCACTTCGGAGTCAAAGTGAAGCTCAACCCCGTGCGCGAGATCGTCGCCGGCAAGCGGATCGTGCTCGTCGACGACTCGATCGTACGCGGCACGACCTCGCGCAAGATCGTCCGGATGCTGAAGGCCTCGGGGGCGAAGGAGGTCCACATGCGGATTTCCTCTCCACCGACGACCGGACCCTGCTATTACGGAATCGACACTCCGAAACGGCGGGAGCTGATCGGCGCGACCCATTCGGTCGAGGAGATCCGCGAGTTCATTGGAGCCGACACACTCGGCTATCTCTCTGACGGTGGATTGCTTGACGCCGTCAGAAGCGGCCCTGATAATCCAGATCAGCTGCACTGCACCGCGTGCTTCACTGGTCAGTATCCGGTCGTATTCGACGAGGACGAAGCAACTCTCGCGAAGACCCGTTGACCACCTGCGGGTAGCGGCGACTGGACTCGCGAGTGAATTTCAGCAAACGATACTTTCTCTGGCTCCTTCTCCCGCCCCCGCTTCTCACCGTTCCTCTGTCCGTAATTTTTCTTTCGCAGCGATTGCAGCTGACCGTCGGTGAATGGTTCGGGCTCGTGCTTCTCCTCGTGGTCGCGGGATTGATTGGCCTGGGCATTTTCGCCCAGCGCACGCGAGCGGGAGTGGAGGCATTCGAGCGGGCGTCCGGCCGAGCCGAGCAGTCCGAGACCGCTTCGGAGCTGCTGAGGAAGACGCTGGAAGGCGCCACGATCGGGTGGGCAACTGGCTCGATCATCTTCGCCATCGCGGCAACGATCCTTTATTTCCCCACCTGGGTCGGCTTCTCCTGGTTCCTCGTAGCGGTGCTCGGATCGGCGCTCCCTTCGATCGCATGGGCCTACGCGGCCGGCAAGCGGCTCCTGCAGCGGAGCGCCCCGCCGGGCGAGATGCACTACCTCGGCCGGCGGCTGCCGATCGGCGGAAAGATCGCCGCCGTGTTCATCGGCTTCTTCATTTTTTCGTCGGCCGCAACCGTGCTGCTGGTGGCCTCGCGGGTGAACTCGACGCTCGAGGAAATGGCGGTCAGCGGGCTGGCAACCGAATTCGACACGCTCCAGGCGATCGCGCTCGGAGAACAGACGGGCGAAACGTCGCTCGAGGATCTGCAACGCTACATCTCGGACCAATATGTGCTCTACCGCATCGGTCCCGATGGTGGAGTCACTTCGGCGGCCGCGGCCTCGCAGACAGCGGACCGGCTCGATCCGCGTGAGATCGCCGAGATCCGCCGGCTTCAGAACGGCACTACCCTCGGCTTCGACTCGAGTCACGTGGGCCGGTTCACCGCGCTGGAGGATGGCAGCATCCTTTTCGTGGCGATCCCCTGGGAGCGCTACGCCGGAATCCCGTATCAGATCGCCTTCTACGCGATCGTGGTCTCGCTGCTCACCCTCGTCATCTTCATCCTGGCGGCCTACTTTCTCTCGACCGACATCGCGGGGCCGTTGCGGCGGCTCTCGACGGCGGCAGCTTCGATGGCGGAGGGGGATTTCCGCACCCGCCCGTGGGTATTCACAGACGACGAGATCGGGGTGCTCGGAGAGCAGTTCGAGAGCACGCGGCAGAACCTCGTCGGGTTGATCGGAAAACTGGGCAGCTCCGGCCGGTCGATCGCGGAAGGGGCTCGCGTGATCACCGGGGGAGCCTCCCAGCTCGTGATCCGCTCGAGCCAGCAGTCGGAATTGACCGAGGGCTCTTCCGTTTCCCTCGGCCACGTTCGGAAGGGGGCGGAGGAGATTCTGCGCGCTGCCGAGGGGGTCGCAGAACAGACGAACGACTCCTCGAGCCGCTCGCTCGAGCTGCAGGCCTCCTCTGAAGAAGTCGCGCGGAGCATGGATTATCTCTTCCAGTCGGTCGAGAAGACCTCGGCTTCCACGACCGAGATGGATGCATCGGCCCGTGAGATGTCGGGACGCACGAGCTTCCTGGCCGACATCGGCGAAGAGGTACTCTCGTTCGTGACCGAGATGGACTCGACCATCGCCGAGCTTCGCCAGCGTGCGCAGGCGACTGCCGATTTCTCCCGCAAGGTGCGCGAGCAGGCCGAAACCGGGGGCGCGGCCGTCGACGAGACGGTCCTCGGGATCCAGCAGTCGCAGCAGTCCTCGCGACGAGCCGCGGACGTCCTCGACGACCTCCAGAAGCGGATCGGCCAGATCTCCCAGATCCTGAACGTGATCGAGGACATCACCGAGCGGACGAACCTCCTCTCGCTCAACGCCGCGATCATCGCGGCGCAGGCGGGCGAGCAGGGGGCGGGGTTCAGCGTCGTCGCCGGCGAGATCCGCGAGCTGGCCGACCGGACCCGAGGCCAGACGAAAGAAATCGGCGGGATCATCAAGGCGGTTCAGAACGGTTCGAAGGAAGCCGTCCGCGCCATGCAGGCCGGCCTCGAGATCGTCGACCGGAACGTCAACCTCGCCCAAAACGCTGCGGGCTCGCTCGAACAGATTCTCGAGAGCGCCGGCCAGTCATGGGATATGGCGAACCGGATCTCCTCTTCCCTCGAGGAGCAGGCGAGCGCGACCCGGCACCTTCACGAGGTCACCTCGCGGATGTCGGATCACATCGCCGAGATCAACCGCTCGACGCAGGAACAGGCCCGCGGTACGCGACTTCTCGCCGAGGAGGCGGAGCGGGTGCGAGAGATCGCACTGCAGGTGCGCAACTCCACCGACGAACAGTCCACGGCCGGAAAAGGGATCAGTACCGCGATGGAGCAGATCGCCACCGATGTCCGGCGCATCCGCGACCTGCTGCAAGACCAGCTCTCCGAGATGCAGAAGATCGCCGAGGCCAGCCAGAACATGCTCGAAATCGCGCAGCGCAACCAAACCCTCGCCGGCGACTTCACCGGCTCGGTCCACAGCCTCGTCCGCAGCGGCCAGGACTTCGAGACCGAAGTCGCCAGGTTCAGATTGAAAGAAGAGGGGACGTAAAGCAAGGCAGAAGTCAGAAGTCAGAAGTAAATTCAAAGGCAACGGCAAAAACCTCTCGCCTTTGACTTTACTTCTGCCTTCTGCCTTCTGACTTCTGACTTGCTTCTATACGATCCCCGCCTCCTGCGCTGTTGCGGCAATCGCCTCCACTGCCTGGTCGAGCTGTTCGCGGGAGTGGGCGGCGCTGATCTGGCAACGCAGGCGGGCCTGACCCTGCGGGACCACCGGGAAGCCGAAGCCCGAGACGTAGACGCCGCGCTCGAGGAGCTTCCTGGACATCGCGATCGCCTTCGCCGTGTCGCCGATGATGATCGGGACGATCGGATGGACGCCCTCGCGCACGTTCAGCCCGAGCGCGGTGATCTTCCGCCGGAAGTACAGCGTGTTCTCGCGCAGCTTCGAAACGAGCGATGTGTCCTTCTCGAGAAGATCGAGTGCGGCGATCGAGCCCATGACGACCGCGGGCGGCAGAGTGTTCGAGAATAGGTAGGGGCGCGACCTCTGGCGGAGATACTCGACGAGCACTTTCGGACCGGTCGTGAATCCGCCATGCGATCCGCCGAGTGCCTTGCCGAGCGTCGAGGTGTACGCGTCGATCTTCCCGAACACGCCCAGCTCCTCCGGGGTACCGCGGCCGGTCTCTCCGAGGACTCCCGTCCCGTGCGACTCGTCGACGACGAAGAACGCGCCGTTCTCCCGCGCGATCTCGACCAGCTCCGGAAGCGGCGCGAGCGATCCTTCCATCGAGAAGACGCCATCGGTGATGATCATCCGGTTGCGGACCTCGCCGTTCTCCTCGAAGAGGCGCCTCAGATCCGACAGGTCGCGGTGCTTGTAACGGAGCCGGCGGCAGCGCGCCAGCCGGATCCCGTCGATGATCGAGGCGTGATTCAGCTCGTCGGAAAAGATCCCGTCCTCTTCCTGCAGCGTCGCCTGGAAAAGCCCCTCGTTCGCGTTCCAGCAGGAGCCGTAGAGGATCGTGTCCTCGGTGCCGAAGAACTTCGCGATGCGCGCCTCGAGCTCCTTGTGTATCTCCTGGGTGCCGCAGATGAACCGCACGGAGGCCAGGCCGTAGCCCCAGTCGCGCTCGGCCTTCTCGGCCGCCTCGACGATCGCCGGGTGATTGGCCAGGCCGAGGTAGTTGTTCGAGGTGAGCATGATGACCTCACCCGAGCCGGCGACGTCGACCGACGCCCCCTGCGCCCCGCGAAGCACAGGCTCGACTTTCATCGTGCCGGCCTCTTTCATCTGGTCGAGCTCGGCGGAGAGGGTCTGAAGAAGGGACATTTTGGCGGTTCCTTTCGGGGGAGGTGTGTATCAGAAAGAGGGGCTAGGGGCTAGGACAAGTCAGAAGTCAGAAGGCAGAAGGCAGAAGGCAGAAGTAAAGGCAAAAGCTACAC
>JBHEOL010000370.1:0-21234 GCA_046261635.1 Thermoanaerobaculia bacterium
TCCCGCGCCTCCTCAGGATGACGTAGCCTCTTCTGGCTTCTGGCTT
The DNA here is from genome assembly GCA_046261635.1 of Thermoanaerobaculia bacterium. GTDB lineage: Bacteria > Acidobacteriota > Thermoanaerobaculia > Gp7-AA8 > Gp7-AA8 > JBHEPS01. The sequence goes on from JBHEOL010000370.1 coordinate 47, forward strand.
CTGGCTTCTGGCTTCTGGCTTCTGGCTTCTGGCTTACCTCGCCATCGTTACGCGTACTTCCGCCGGCTTTCCTCCCCTTCGAAGGAGATCACGACCAGGGTCTGATCGTCGTCGGGTGGGCGGTTGCGGGTGAACTTCTTGACCGAGGCGAGCAGCGCCTGCTTGATCTCGGCGGCCGAGCGCTCGCCCGACTCCTGGATCACGCGCTCGAACCGGTCGAACCCGAACGGCTCCCCGTCGTCATCGAGCGCCTCGATGAAGCCGTCGCTGTAGAGCACGAGGCGGTCGCCGCCGTCGAACTCGATGTTCTCCTCCCGGAAAGCCTCGCGGCGGCGGACTCCGAGAGGAAATCCCCAGGAGGAGAGCGGGACGAGCTTCTTCTCCGAGGCGCGATAGAGATAGGGATCGAGATGTCCGGCGGAGCAGAATCGCAAGGTCTGCTCGGCGGGATCGAGAACGCCGTAGAAGAACGTCATCAGCATGCGCCTGGGTGCGGTCCTCATGACGATGCTGTTGAGCGTCGACATGACGGCCTTGGGTTCGGAGTCGTGTTCGACCTGGACCAGCAGCGACGCCTTCGTCATTGCCATGACGATGCCGCTCGTGAGCCCGTGCCCGGCAACGTCACCGAAAGCGATGGCGATACGCCCGCCGCCCAGGGGGAGGAAGTCGAAGTAATCGCCTCCGATCTCGGTCGCCGCGCGATAGTGGGAGGCGACGGTGGTTCCCGGAACCTCGGGATCTTCGAGGGGGAGGAGAGCCGCCTGGATCCTGTTGGCGGCATCGATCTCGGCCTTGACCCGCTCGCGCTCGATGATGCGCCGGACGTGGGGAGCGAGATCCTCGTACGTGTAGGCGATCTCGCGGCGGGTGAGCGAGCCGGCCAGTCCCAGAACGAAGAGCGCGCCGATCGGGATGAGTAGCGTGGCGGCGGGGCCGACGATGGCATCCCCTTCAACGACGCGAATCAGCGGAACGAGGGTGAGAATGAGGGTCGACACGAAGAGCGCGATGGCGGCTGCCAGCAGGTCCCACGCGAGGAAAACGAGTGTCGCGGCAAGCGCTCCTCCGAAGCCGAAGAGCATCATTTGCTGGGTCGGCTCGATCGGCGGCATCGAGACCTGGAGCAGAGGGCCGAGCGCGACCGCGATCAACACCCCGGCGAGAGTCATCCGGCGGCGGTGAAACCAGGCGAGGATGAAAAGGAAGGCGAGGGGCGTGTAGATCACCGCTTCCTGTACCGCGAGCAGGACCGTCGTGAAAGCGCCGCCCGAGCTCCCCGGAACAAAGCTCTGAAGCTGCGACATCGAGGGCCACGCCCAGCCCGCAAGCAGGGGAATCGCCGCCACACCAAGGGTCGCTGCGGCCAGCGCGGGCGCCGAGAGGAGACCGGCGAGGATCGAGTTCCCGACCGTCGCATTCATCGGATGGCGGCGCAGCAGCGCATCCATCGATGCCAGCTTCTCTCCCCAACGCTCGCGCGCGAAACTCTCCCCGACCGACCAGGAGAGAAACACCGCCAGCGCTACGGCGATGTCGAGAAAGAGAAACTTGAACGCCATCTGCGCGAGTGCCGTCATTCGCGCATCGATCCCGCCGAACTGAACGCCTTCCGCGACTTCCTTCGCGATCGCCCAGTCGAAGATCAGGAACGCGAGGATCGCGATCCCGAAAAGGAGCGCTCCGATCCCGATCCCCACCTCTCCCGCATGGTATTTCCGGAGAAAGATGATGATGAGAAGAAGGAGGAGCGACAGCGTGACGGCGTAGAACGTGAGGGTCGCTGCAATGCCGCCTCCCGCCTCGAAGCGGAAGGCGCGCCCCGTGCGGTACTCCTCGATGAGCTGCCATCCGGCGAAGCGCTCACCAGTGAAGTAAACCTGAACGTAGAGAGCCACGTCGCCCGTCGGGAAGCTCGTCGGAACCCGATACCGGAACACCGTGTCGGTCCGGGTCCTGAGGACGTTCGGCCTCGCGGAATCGAAGATGGGCGCTGGAGCTCCCGCCAGCCCTCCCTCGACGAAGGCGTCGGCGCGAGGTCGAAGCTCCTCTGGCGTCGGATGCGGCCCTTCCTCTTCCGCGCGAGAGTAACGGCGCGCGCCGAGAATGCGCCCGTCGACTCCGACGATGACCACCCCGTGCGGAGGAGACTTCTCGAGCCCCGGCCGGTAGTACGTCGCGCGGAATCCGCCCATCCGGGGACCGACCGCGGGATCTTCGACGGCCCGCGTCCGAAGCCGCGGATCGGTCCGGTATTGCTCCTCCAGAATCGGGGCCGCCTCCCAGCCGAGCACGGTCCATGAGTCCTCGACGGGAACCCCGACCTCGCGAGCAGCCTCATCGGCTGCCACTCGCGCCTGTTCGCGCGTGATCGACAGCCCGTGCGGGAGGGGCGCCTCGAAAAGAGGGAGGAGGAAGTAGAGAGCAATCGTGCCGGCAAAGAAAGCGGCGACGGTCAGCAGGCGCGGTCTCATGCGGAGGAGTCCATGATAGGCGATTCTCAACTACCAACGAGAATGAGGCTTGGAAGTTCCAGAAAAGAAGGGTCGCGGGCGGTCCGCACCGCCATGGCCGACCTCGCTCGCCGATCGCCCGGGAGGGGGGCGGAGGAAAGGATCCTCCGCCACGACCGCCTGAGGAAAGGGGTGTGTTTCTTGCTGAACGTGCGGAAGAGTTTGCCTTCGGAGGATTGACAGTGACCTTCTACGTGAGCCGTTCGCTCGACTCCGGACCGATCCGGTTCGGAGTCAGCCACCGCCTCGGGGACCCGACCGCGGACGACCCCGGTCGGGGGAAATTCAGCACCGGTCCCCGCGGGGAGTATCTCCGCCTCCGGGAGGCCGGGGAGTTCTACTCCGACTCCCTCGGGACCAACTCGCCCGGAGCCCTGGTCTTCCAGACGTCCTCCAGGAAGAGCGACCCGCTGGTTCCGTGGTGGGGATGGGTGTCCATCGGTTTCGGGGCGCTGCTGATCCTGCTGGGCGCGCTCGTCGTCGTGAACAAGGGATACGCCTCCGGCTACGCGGAGGCAGCGGTCGGTGCGGCGTTGATCGTCCTTCCATTCGTTCTGACGTACGAGAAGCGGAGGCGCGAGAATGCCCAGCGTGAGCGGGATCGTCTCGAGCGCGAAGAATACGAAAAGGAGATCCGCCGGACGGCGGGGGAGTTTCTCGACCGGCTCAACCGGCTCGAGAGCGCGCGTGATGAAGCCGCGCTGGTCGAGATCCGGAAAGCACGCGGAGGGAAGGAAATCCCCTACGAACACGTCTCGGGCGCCGCGAAGGCCGCGGTGCTTCGCGTTGGCTTCGAGGCTCTCAACCGATGGGACGAGCTCGGTGGTCGCGGAGTGGCCCAGTCGGTAGCTCGGGCTTCCGACGCTGTGGGACTCGCCGAGGAAGACCGACTCTCGGTCCGGCGCGCGCTCGTGCACCGGACCTGGTGGCACTTGCTCGCCGACGACCGGATGGGGCCGGAGCCGGGAGGAAGGCTCGAGGAGCTTCGCGACGCGCTGGGAATTCCGCCTGAGGAGGTTGCGAAGGAGCGGCGCGCCTCCGACGAGTTCGAAAGGCTGCGAGGTCTCAATCCGAAGGCGCTTCCGCAAGCCGATCCGACATTCCGGCTTCGCGCTCTCGAACAGTGCCTCCACGTCACCAGCGGTCGGATCCTCACGCCGCGGTTGAACATCCCCGGGATGGGAAGAAGTGATGAAGAAAAGTGGAAGGAAGGAGCGGAGAGGGAGATCGTCATCACGACACAACGCGTGCTCGCTCGTCGTGGAAAGGATCTCGAGCTCGATGTGCGCGAGATCTGGGATCTGGAGACCGATATCGATCTCGGCGTCCTACTGCTCGTCGAAGGAGGAGACAAGAAGAAGAATCACTACCTGGCGTTGGAGGATCCGATCTTCACCGCCGGGGTGATTCAGGGGGCGGCCGAGGCGCCGCTCAAGCCGAAGGGCCTCGTCTGAGGAAAGTGAAGACTCCGGCAGAGGAAAAGATCCTCTGCCACCAGTGGCGGAGGATTCATCCTCCGCCTCGCGGGCTGAGGGAGGCTGAAGCCTCCGCCACTAGGCGGCTGCGCGGGTTCTGCAGGGATCGGCCGTGTGGGCGTGGGGAACCACGACGATTTCCGGCAGGGCGTTGCGGGTGAAGGCGAAGACGGGCAGGGGTGCAGGCTCGGCAGAAAATCGGAAGGGCGTCACCGAGCTGAGGTCGCGGGCAATGGGAAGCGGTTCGACTGGAACGATGAGCGGCGCCCGGTCGCTGGCCACGGTCGCGGGTCTGGTCTGGCGTGGCGGCACGCGGGCGATCGCCGGCTCGATGGTGCTCGCATCCCGGACCCGGAGCGGGGAGGGGCGAAGCGCATCGCTCTTGGTCTCGAGCTGGTAACGGTGAATCGCCACCTGGATCGCGCATCGCTGAGCGGCCCGGGCGATTCCCCTTTCGATCCAGCCCGCACCCTGGTCGGCTGCGCACCCGAGGGCGAAGATGACGATGACGAGGAGGAGTGTGCGCTTGAGGATCATGATCGTTCGACGCTCCGCTCAATGCCGGGAGTGACCCCGGACTGACTCCGTTGAGCACAACCCATCGGGTTGCGAAACCGCCTTGAATATTTCTCAGTCAATCACATACTGAGACGTGCCGGACCCGGAGGCGTTGCGCGCGGCGAGCATCGAAAGAGGGTGTTCACAATCATGTGACTCTTCCGCCGCATCGGAGTGACAGTGAGTCGACGAAAGTGCTCGATTCCGATCAATCCCTCATTGTTCGTTCAGTTCGGCCATACCTCCCGTTTCTTCGCGAGCCGATTCTTCTACTGGTCCCTCTCGAAATACAGCGGCTGCCTCGTCCGCGGGTGGTTGCCGATCTCGTTCATCGTCATCGAGTCGAACAGCCGGCCGTTGATCATGACCGACTGGATGCTCTCGGACTCGCGGATGTTCTCTATGGGGTTTCCATGGAGGACGACGAAGTCGGCGAGCTTGCCTGGCTCGAGGGAACCGAGGTCGCGTTCCATGCCGAGATACTCGGCGCCCCAGAGCGTCGCGGCACGCAGAGCCTGATGGGGAGTCATACCTCCCTGGACGAACATCCAGATCTCCCAGTGGGCGGCGAGGCCCTCCCGTTGACCGTGAGCTCCGAGCAGGACGTGAACGCCGCCCTCCGCGAGCTGGGCGGCAATCCGGGCGTTGCTGAAGTGCCCCCAGTCGCCTTCCGGCGCGATGATCCGGCGGCGGGAGCGGGCGTCCACTTCCCTCCGGGGCACGAACGAGAGGAGGCGATCGTTCTCCCAGACGTTCGTGGTCGCGTACCAGTAGTTCTCACCCCACAGGCCGCCGTAGCCGACGACGAGCGTCGGGGTATACCAGGTGCGCGTCTGGGGCCAGAGCTGAAGCACGTCGTCGTAGATCCGGGCGACCGGGATGGAGTGCTCGATCCCGGTGTGGCCGTCGATGATCATGTTCATGTTGTGCTGGAAGAGCGAGCCGCCTTCCGGAACGACCATCATCTCGAGCTCACGCGCGGCAGCCACGAACTGCTGGCGCTGATCGCGTCTCGGCTGGTTGTAGCTCTTCACGGTGAAGGCTCCGACGGCTTTCATGCGGCGAAGGTGCGAGAGTGCGTCGTCGTAGCTGTCGACGTGAGCGGTGAACGGAGCGGTGGCGCCGTAGAGAATCGTGCCCGTCGAGAAGATTCTCGGCGCAACCGTATCCCCGGCGCGCGCCAACTCGGACGCGGCGAAGATTTCGCTCGTGTCGTTCGATGGATCGTGAATCGTCGTCACTCCGAACGCGAGTGAGGCGAGATTCACCCAGCTCTGTTCCGGGATGATCTCGTCGTCGCCCATCGAGCCGTGCCAGTGCACGTCGATCAGTCCGGGGATGATCGTCTTCCCGGACGCGTCGATCAGCTTCGCGCCAGCCGGCACGGCCACGGCCGACCGTGGGCCGACCGCGATGATCCGGTTCCGCTCGACGACGATCGTGCCGTCCTCGATGACTTCATCGCCCCTCATCGTCACGATGCGCGCGCCGGTGAAGGCGATTGTGCCCGAGGGAATGTCGCTCTTCGCCTCGAACGAAATGTTGGTTCCGCTCTCCGGCGGAGGCGGGAGCTCTTCCGGGCTTCCTTCCATCCAGGCGAACGCCTCCTTCAACGATCGCGAGTAGAGCTCGGGACCGAGCGCCCAGTAGAGGGTGGAGGAATCGCCCGACCAGTGGAGATATTCGCCCGCGTCGCGGGAGACCCGCCGGACGGGAAGCGACTCCATCTTCGGGCCTACCTCAATCGGCTTCCCGGCGGGGACGAGTGGAAGGATCCATGCGTTGAACCGCTCCGTGAAAGCGACCCACTTCGCATCCGGCGATACCTGGAACTCGGTCGCCGCCTCGCTGATCAGATGCGTCCTTTCATCGCTACCGTCGAGATCGATCGAACGGAGACTCCGCTTTCCTTCCGGCTCGCTCGCCATGAAGTAAACGCGACCCGATTCCGAGCCGAATTGCGGCAGAAATCCCGATTCGGTCACCCGGATCGCCTCGCCGCCCGCGGCGGGGATCCGGTACAGGCCACGATCGCGGCCGAACAGCTCCGAGCGCAGACCGCCGCCCGAAAGAGCGCGGTAGACGATCTGTGTCCCGTCCGGAGTGAATACCGGCTCTCCGAAGTGTCCCGGCTTGCGCGTGATCGCCTGCCCCTCGCCGCCGCGTGCAGGAACGACGCGAATCGCGCCGAGCTCCTGATCATCCCACGAGACGTACACGATCGACCTGCCGTCCCGCGACCAGGAGGGATAGAACTCGAAATGTTGCGTCTGCCGCGTCAGCCGGCGCGGTCGCCCATCCGGAAGATCGCGCACCCAGAGGTACCCCAGCGCCTGGTAGACGACCTGGTCGCCGCGCGGTGAGACTTCGACCCACCGCAGCATCTTCACCGGGAACGTCTCGGGCGCGACCTCCACCGGGAACCGAAGCGCTTCGGTCACCTCGCGCGTGTCGCGCACGCGGAACGGGATCTCCTGCGCGGTGCCGCCGGCCGCGTCGACCTTCCGGATCTTTCCGCCGGACCAGAAGACGATCGACCGGCTGTCCGGCGTCCATGCCATCGCCGGGTACACGCCATGGATCGCCCAGGTTTCCTGCATGTCGCGATCGAGCCCGTCGTAAACCGCCCTCTCGGCTCCGGTTTCCAGCTCGGTCACGTGCAGGACCGAGTCGAGTCGGACGCGGCGCACGAACGCGAGTTTCTTTCCGTCGGGCGACGGGGTCGGACGGATCGAGCCGCCCGGCCCGGTGAGGAACCGCTCGGTCTTTCCCGTTTCCCGGTCGAGCCGCTGGATGACGTAGATCTGGGTGTTCGGGTCCTTGTTGTAATCGAAGACGGCCCCGGGCGTGACGTCCTGGCTATAGTAGAGATAGCGGCCGTCGGGCGAGAACGCCGGCTCGCCGGCGTCCTTCTGATCGTTCGGTTTCTCGGTGAGCTGGACTCCCGCCCCTCCGCTTCGGTGGTAGAGCCACATCTCGCCCGCTCCGAGGGATCGTCGTGAGGTGAAGTGCTTTCTCGCGACGATGAAATCGCCGTCAGGCGACCACCAGGGTGAGTTCAAGAGCCGAAAGCTCTCCTTCGTCACCTGCCTCGGGTCGGTGCCGTCGCTCCGGATGATCCAGATGTTGTCTCCGCCCGACCGGTCGGACGTGAACGCAATCCACTTCCCGTCCGGGGAGAATCGCGGCTGCATGTCCCACTCGACGCCGCTCGTCAGTGGCTTCGCTTCACCACCCTCGATCGGAAGAAGATAGAGATCACCGAGCAGGTCGAAGACGAGCTGCCGGCCGTCCGGACTGACGTCGAGGCTCATCCACGTCCCCTCATCCGTGTCGAGCGTCGCGCGGTAGGACGGCCCCGGCGGATCCGAAACCTTCCACTCGTCCTCCTTCTCCTTCGCCTCGGGGTCGGCTGGCTCGGCACCACCCGAACCGTGCGGTGCCGGAGGCTCGGGCTGAGGCTCCGGCTGCGGCGGCTCCTGGGCCAACGACGCGGAGGAAAAGAGCAGAGCGATCAGAAGAACGGCGATCCAGTTCGAAAAGCGCATCAGGGTTTCCTTTCGGCAAAGCTGGGGAGAGACAGTGTAAAGGAAGCCAGAAACCAGAAGCCAGAAGCCAGAAGAAAAGTCAGAAGGCAGAAGGCAGAAGGCAGAAGTAAGTGCAACGGCGAACCCGTTGTCAGCCTGAGGGAGCGCCGCGCTGAAGGCGTCACTTCGCGAGAACCGCGAGCGCGACCGAAGGACCTCAGGATTGCATGATCGTGCCCCCCCGCCGCCCTTGCCGTTGCCTTTACTTCTGCCTTCTGCCTTGATTCTTCTACGGCCTCAGCGTCGTTCCGATCCACCACTGAACGTCGTCTTCGAGGGGAGCGGTGAGCACCTGGGCGACGCCGGCGCGGAGCGCCATGCCGGGGAGGCGGAGGAGGGGTTGCGGGGAGATCTCGATCGTCGTCTCGAGTCCGGCGACCTCGATCCACTCGCCGCGTGACGATCCTCCTCCGTTCCAGAGCCGATGCCGCTCGTAGAAGGCGCGCAACGGCCCTCCGAAGCTGAAGCTCGCTTTCTCCCCGCGGTATTCGGTCCCGAAGCCGACTCCGATGGGAAGCGCGGGAGAGACGATCCTGGTGGAAAGCGCGGAGTGGGGAAGGATCGATCCGGAAGCGCCTCCGAGGACGAATTGCTCCCAGAGTGGGGCGTGGTCGTCGACCGAGCCGCTGACGACACCGACCGAAAGATACGTATCGGCATATCCGGCGAGCACGCCTGCGCCGCCGAGGGTGCGGGAGGACGCCCCGGAATCCCCGCCGAGGGACTCGAAGCGGGCCTGAGCATCGAGGCCGAGCCGGATCCGTCCGATCGAACGCCGAAGCTGCGGCTCGATTGCAGCGAACAGGACTCGTCGGTCGAACGACCCGTCGCGGTCGTCGATCTGTTCAAGAAGGGCTCCCGCTTCCGCCGAGATGCGCATCGTCCGTCCGGCAAAGCGGGACCATGCGAGAGCGAGCTCTCCACCACTTCGTTCGAAGTCGTAGAAGCTGTCGCTGCAGGCGAGAATCGAGCTCTCGCATCCGGGCTGCCGGCTCACCTCGTGCTCGGCGGAGAAGAGGTGTCCGCGAATTTCCACGGGCCATCCACGCCACGCGGACGCGAGGGCGTATCCGGTCTCATCGCCGGTTGCGCCGAGCTCGGCGAGCAGCAGGGAGCTGAATCGTCCGACGACATCGCCGGCGCTGAGTCCGACCTCGAGGTTACGCGACGAGGGAAAGAACCCGCCGCCGGTCTGGACGCGGCTCTCCCGGCGGCCGAAGCCGTAGGCCCTCGATTCGGGAACTGGCTCGACCTGGAGAGGGAGGGGCGGAGTGGGCGTCGGGGGACGGATCGCAGGGGCGAGGCCGGGATCGATCGAGACTGGCTCCAGCGCGGCGATCCGCGAGGGGTCGTCGAGTTTGCGAATGTCGAGTCCGTCGGCGTCGATGCTGAGGAAGTAGAGCGCGGAGCCGTCTGCGGCGGGCGCCGGGGCAAGTGCGGCCCCGAGGCTGCGGGTGAGCTGGCTCGACGTGCCGGCCGGCAGATCGAAGCGGTGGATCTCGAGAAAACCTCCCTGGCCGACCAGAGCGTAGAGAGTGTCTTCATCCTGCCACGCCGGCTGGGCGATGAGGCTTCCGTCGGGAACTGAAAGCTCCCTGGTCGCGCCTTCTCCGAGGTGGCGGAGCATCAGCCGCCAGCGGCCGTTCGAATGCTCGACCCAGGCGATGCTCTCGCCGCCGGGGCTCCATCGAGGAGAGGAGAACGTGGTCTCGACCGAGGGTGGGGTGAGTGGATCGATGCGGCCGCTCGTGAGATCGACGGTCACGAGCTGCGAGTGCCCGTAGCGATTCCGCACGGCGACCGCGCGAGCTCCATCCGGTGCGGGATCGGCGTCGCGCACGTCGCCGTATCGAGTGACTCTCCGGACCGAATCGCTCGGCAGGTCCCACAGGAAGAGATCGGGATGGAGCATTCCGTCGGCATCGGGCTCGAAACGGACGAAGAGCACGGCCTCGCCGCCCGGAAGAAAGCGGACGTCGCTCGGCTCGGCACCGTCGAGCGCCACTCTTTGGTATTCGGGTTTGCGGGGGAGTGGCCCGCGCTGCACCGGCGCGACGTCGTCCGGGTCGCGTTCGAGCATCTTCTCGATCCGCTCGACGTACTTTTGCAGCGCCTCCTCGTCGGGAGCGGTCTCGAAGACGGCGATCGTCGAGGGGCTTCCCCGTTTCCGAAGCACGCTCACCAGGTGCGTGCCATCCTCCGAGACGTCCGGAGCCTCGGTGGTCCAGGCGAGGTCCTGCCAGAGCTCTCCCTCGCGAAGGTGGGGCTCGATCGCGATCTCGACCTCGACCGCCCTTGCCGTGAGCTCGGCGGTGAATCGGCGGTAGAGCGCCTGGGGCGAATCGCCGAACACTCCGGCGAACGCGACATCGAAGGAGCGCTTCTCACGCGCGGTCAGGCGGGCCCAAAGGTTGCGCAGCGAGTGTTCGCCCTCGCGGTCGCGCAGCCACTCGAGGTAGGCCGAACCGACGAGATAGGCCATCGACATCCCCATCCACGTCGTGTGATCGGAGTTCAGGGCGCCGTACGAGGGGAGTCTTCCCTGCTGGGCCCAGCGCCGGAGGATCGCGGCGCGAATATCGCTGTTCGGCCTCCCGGTTCCCGTGAGCTCTCCTTCGATGACGGTCGCGTAGCCTTCGGTCGCCCAGCGGGGTGCGAACGCGATCGGTGAGATCGGCAGAAGAGGCTGGAGCGCGCGGCGGAGAGGGTTGCGGGATGGGCGCAGCAGATGCGCGAGATGGGCGATCTCGTGAACGGTCAGAAGCTCGATCCAGTCGCGGTTGGCCCCGATCACGGACTCGGGAGAGGGAGGATTGGTCCAGAGGACCATCCGAGGCCATCCGAGCAGCGGCCACGCGGAACCGTTCGCGGTGGCGTACGGGTCCATGACCAGGACGTCGACCTTCTCCACGATCTCCCAGCCGACCTCGCGCTCGACGCGTCTCTGCGCATCCTCAATCCGCTCGGCCGCGTAGTGTGCCCACTCCTCCCACGGCTGTGGGTAATGGATGCGAAAGCTCTCGGTCTCGACCGTCCTCCAGTCCGCATGGGGGGCCTGCGCCGCGAGAGGAAGGGAGAGGAGGATCGCGAAAACTAGAAAACGGAATCGCATGCGAAGGATTGTAAGGGAGAGCGGCTGCCCTGGCTTCATGCCGAGGTCTTCCCTATTCCGGCTGGTGAGGGAGTAAGATGTTCGCTCTTTCCTACACACTTCGGAGGAACCGATGCGAATCCGCTCCCTGTTCGTCGCGATTGCGATCGCCGTCGTTGCCGCTGCATTCCCCGCTGCTGCCTGTGAGCTCGAGATCAACCTCGACTGCTCCGGCGGAAGCTGCAGAGCCGAGACCCGCAACACCGGACCCTCCTGCGGAGGATTGGTTTACACCGGGATCTTCGCCGAGTCGGAAACGTCTTCGGTCCGCTTTTCGAATGCGACGACGAACGGCTTTCTGCCCCAATGCTTCAGCTCGGACGATTTTCAGGGAGGGGAGGATTACTTTCCTTTCGCTTTCTGCTTCGGCGAGCGGACCCTTCCCGCCGGAGTGACCTTCGCGATGACTGCGGGCGTGTCGGGTGCGGCCTTCGACACGGCGCTCCAGGGATTCACGATGGTGGTCAATCCGGCGACCGACGACATCATCGCGATGGCGACGACCTTCGACGAGATCCTCGTGCCGACCTGCACTCCGACGCTGGCGGCGCCGGGGCAGGTCCCTTCGGGAATCGCATATCCGGTGGGTTGGACCGAGGTGTCGCAGCCGGGGGCGATCTACGAAGTGCTGGAGGCGACCGACCCGGGGTTCACGCAGAACGTCGTGACCAGGACCACCTCGTCGCGTACTGCTTCGTTCAACCACGCCGTATCGGCGACGACGAATTACTACTACAAGGTGCGCGCGGTGACGTGCGGCAATGAGGCCGGGACCTTCTCCGAGATCGGCCGCACGACCGTCGTCGCTGCGCTTCCTCCCACTTCCTCCGAGTTCGAGATCGTAGCTCCCCTCGGGACGAACGTTCCGTTGCGCCAGCAGGTGTTCATCCCGAACCCCGGCGGCGTGATCAGCTACTCGCTCAGCGTCGACCAGCCGTGGCTCACGGTGGAGCCCGCCTCGGGCACCATCTCGGGCAACGGCGCCACCGTGACGATGACCGCGCAGCCGGGCTCTCTCCCGGTCGGTGCGACGACCGCGACGTTGAGCGTGACCTACACCCCGGCTGGCAAGACCGCCGTTTCTGCCAGCACGACCTCCATCCCCGTCTCGGTGACGCTCGTGACCCCGGTGGCGTCGGGTGGCAAGTCGGCTCCGCCGGCGAATGCGCTCGTCATCCCCGCGGTGGCGCGCGTGTCGGGCGGCGCCGAGTTCCAGTCGGATGTCCGGCTCACCAACCGGAACTCCGCCCCGGTCGACTACGAGTTGCTGTTCACCCCGAGTAACGCGAACGGACTCGAACAGGGCAAGCGGACGACCCTTCGTCTCCTCTCCGGGCAGACCGTGGCTCTCGACAACATCGTGAAGAACTTCTTCGGTTTCGCCGCGCCTGGCGACACGGTCGGCGGCGCTCTCGAGATCCGCCCGCTCAAGACCTCGGGTACGCTGACATTCGCTTCGAGCCGGACCTACGCGACGACGCCGGCCGGCACGCTCGGCCAATTCATTCCGGCCATCCCGGTCGCGAATTTCATCGGGACGCCGATCCAGCTCCCCAACCAGCCGCCTCCCTCAGGAGGGGTGGGGACGATCAGTCTTCAGCAGGTCGCCGTGAACTCGACCTTCCGCACGAACATCGGACTGGTGGAGGGTTCGGGAAAGCCGGCGAGCGGCAGGATTCGCGTCCTCCGGGCGAACGGACAACTCGTCAAGGAGGAGCCGTTCACGCTCCAGCCTTCCGAGCATCAGCAGTTCGCTCTGGGCGACAAGCTCCAGGGAACGACCCTCGACGACGGCCGCGTCGAGATCGTTCTCGACTCCGACACGGGGCTCGTGACCGGCTACGCCTCGGTAATCGACAACGCGACTGCCGATCCTTTCCTCGTCGCACCGGTCCAGCCGGCGACGATCTCCTCGCGCCGTTACGTGCTTCCCGGTGTAGCCGCGCTCGATAACCCGGGGGCCAACTTCTACTCCGACATCCGCCTTTACAACGCAGGTGCGAGCACGGTGTCCGTGCAGATGCGTTTCCATGCGCTTCCTGGATTATCCGGAGGGGGTACGACCCGGTCGGTCTCGATTCCTCCGGGAGAGGTGCGCGCGTTCGACAACGTTCTCGTCTCGGAGTTCGCCCTCGCCAATACCGGCGGCGCCCTGGTCCTCGACACGCCGTCCGACAGCTCGCTCGTCGTGACGGGGCGGACCTTCAGCCGCGGGGCGACCGGAACGTTCGGCCAGTTCATCCCGGCTCTCACCTCGGCGGAAGGAACCGCGCTCGGCGAGCGCCCTCTCGAGATCCTCCAGGTCGAGCAGAGCGGCGAGTTCCGGTCGAACATCGGCCTGGTGGAGCTGACCGGGAACCCGGTCTCCGTCCGGATCCGCACGACGCTTCCCGATTCCCGCGTTGCCGCGGTCGTGGAGAGAACTCTCGCCGGGAACGAGGTGCAGCAGCTCAACCAGTTCCTCCGCGATCTCAACGTCGGCCAGGTCTACAACGGCCGCATCAGCGTCGAGGTCATCGGTGGGAGCGGCCGCATCGCGACCTACGGTTCGGTCGTCGACAACCGGACCAACGATCCGACCTACGTGCCGGGACAGTAAAAGCGGGGACCAGGGGTTAGGGACCAGGGGCCAGGGAAAACCAGAAGCTGGAGGCAGGAGGAATTCGCGTCATCCTGAGAGGCTGTGAAAGAAACCAACGCGGCCCCTCTGGTTTCTTTCACAGCCTCTGAGGGAGCGCCGCGAAAAAGAACGAGCCTGCTTCGCCTGCGGGCGCGAGCGAAGGATCTCAGAATTGCAGGATCCTGCTACCTGCCTTGACCCCTGCCGCGGCACTGAGCGCGATCCTGCCATTCGGAGATCCTTCGTCGGCTGCCGGCTTTTGATTTTCCCTAGCCCCTAGTCCCTAGCCCCTAGCCCCTGCTCTTGGATCAGTCCGTCCTGGACGTGGACGACGCGTCCCGCGCGGTTTGCGAGGGCGGGATCGTGGGTGATGATGACGAGCGTTCGGCCCTGTTCCCACAGCTCGCTGAAGACGTTCATGATGTCGCCTCCCGAGCTCGTGTCGAGGTTTCCGGTCGGCTCGTCGGCGAGGATGATGTCCGGATCCATGGCGAGCGCACGGGCGATCGCGACGCGCTGCATCTGGCCGCCCGACAGTTCGGTCGGCTTGTGCTCCATGCGGTCGCCGAGGCCGACGCGATCGAGGAACTTGGCCGTTCTCTGCCGCCGTTCCTTCTGCCCGATACCGCCGAAGATCATCGGCATTTCGACGTTCTCGAACGCGGTGATGTGGGGGAGGAGGTTGAAGTTCTGGAACACGAAGCCGACGCAGCGGTTCCGAATGTCGGCGAGGGCGTCGCGTGAAAGGCCCTTCACGTGCTCGCCGGCGATCTTGTAGGTTCCTTCGGTCGGAGTGTCGAGGCAGCCGATGAGGTTCATCAGGGTCGACTTTCCCGAGCCGGAGGGGCCGACGATCGCGACGAACTCACCGCGTCCGATGTGGAGGTCGATCCCCTTGAGAGCTTCGACCTTCACCTTTCCCGTGTCGTAGATCTTGCGGATACCGCGCATGTCGATCATCGAGCCGTTCTGCTGCGCGTGTTCCTGTGGATGTCCGGTCGTCATTCTGAGCTCCTGCTCACTCGTATCGAAGTGTGGTGGCGGGGTCGATCGACGCGGCCCGGCGGGCGGGGAAGTACCCGGCGAGGACGCCGATCGAGCCGAGGATCAGAGCCACGATGATGCCGATCTCGATGGACAGTGTCGGCTTGCCGAGGAACTCCATGACGTCGTTCCCCTGGGTCGGAATCAAGCTCATCCCCGTGACCATGAGAATGGCCATGACGATTCCGATGGCGCCTCCCACCAGCGTGTAGGTGAGCCCCTCCAGGAGGAAGGGCCCGATGATCCAGAGCCGTCGCGAGCCGAGGGCCATCTTCACACCGATCTCTCGCGTGCGTTCCTTGACGACGGCGTACATGATGTTCGCGACGCCGACGCCGCCGATCAGCAGAGTCAGCGCGCCGATGATGCCGAGGAAGATCTGGATGCCGAGGGTCATGTTCGTCATCACCTTCGACGACTCGACCGTGTCCCAGGTCGGAAAGACGCGCTCGTCGGTCGGGTCGTAGCCGTACTTCGCGCCGAAGATCTCGTTGAGCCTTCGCAGCGCGCCTTTCATGTCATCCGGCTCGCTCACCTGGATCAGGAGGTTGTTCAGCCGCTCCCGGCCGAACTGCGCCTTGAAAGTCGTGATCGGAACGACGGCGTGATCACCGTCGGGGCCGCCGTAGGAGCCCATCTGCCGCTTGTACTGCATGACCCCGATGACCGTGTAAGGAGCGTTGTTGATCAGCATCGTCTTGCCGACGGGATCCTCGTCCCCGAAGATGTCTTCCGCCATCTCGTTGCCGAGAAAGACCACCCGGCGTCGATTCTGCTCGTCTGCGGGAGTGAGGAACCGGCCGCCGGCCTGCGGGTAGTGCTTCCGCACCTCCCCATACTCCCAGCTCACCCCATTGACCCGTCCGTTGACCGTCTTTTTGCCGTAGGCGAGCGCGGTTCGCCAGGAGACCATCTCGCCGATCACGGCGGAGAGCTCCGGCATGCGATTTTCGAGATAGCGGACATCGTCGAGTTGGAGGCGGACTGGCCTTCCGGGGGGCATCCCTTTCCATGGCTTGGATGTCTCGCCCATCCAGAGGACGGCGATGTTCTCGCCCATGGCCCGCCGGTTCTTCCCGAGCTGCAGTTTGAGCCCTTCGCCGAACGCGAGCAAAAGGAGAATCGCCACCGTTCCCCACGCGATCGCGGCGATCGTGAGGTACGCGCGTTTCTTCTGAATCTGCGCCGACTGGGCGAACATCTGGAAAATGACTCGAAGGTTGCGCATCGGGTCCTCAGAGCTTCATGGCAACGACCGGATCGAGGCGCGAGGCGTCGCGGGCGGGAAAGTAACCCGCGAGCAGGCCGATGATTCCGAGCGCGGTGGCCGTCATCAGGGCAACGACCGGTGAAACGACGGGATCCCCGACGTATTCGGTGAGGCCGAACTTCGGGAAGATCGAACAGATGCCGATGGCGATGGCGAACCCGATCGCTCCTCCGACGGCAGTGATCAGGAGGGTCTCGAGGAGAAACTGAACCAGGATGGATCTCTGCTTCGCCCCGAGGGCCATCTTGATGCCGATCTCGCGGGTGCGCTCCTCGACGACGACGTTCATGATGTTCGATACGCCGATTCCGCCGACCACGAGCGTCAGCGAGCCTACGATTCCGAGGAAGCTGTTGAACGCCAGCATGAAGATGTCGAAGAACTTGAACTGCTCGGTGGTGTCCCACACCGACATCGCTTCCTTGTCGGTCGAGTCGAACCGCAGCCGGTCGGCGAGCGTGACTCGCATCGCCTCGATCAGCTCTTTCGACTTCCCGCTGTCCTCTCCCTGGACGATGATGTTGTTGACGTACTTCCGCCCGGTGAGCGCGCGGAACGTCGTCCCCGGGATGATCATCTTGTCCTTGTCGCGCCCGCTGTAGCTCGAGTCCTGACTCTTCTTCTGTAGAACACCGATCACCAGGAACGGTGATCCCCCGATTCGAACCGTCTTGCCGACCGGATCGCCGTCGCCGAAAAGGCTCACGGCCATCTCGTCCCCGACGAAAACAACGCGTCGCTGCTGCTGCACGTCGGGAGGATTGATGAAGCGCCCTCCGGCCTGCGGAATCATGTTCCGCATGTCGCCGAATTCGGCCGCGACTCCCGATACGTCCACCGGAAGCGTCTTGGTTCCGTAGACGGCATTCATCGAGGTCGCATACTCGCTGGAGACTGCTTTCAGACCAGGCGTCTGTTTACGCAGATACTCGATATCTTCCTCGGTGAGCTGGATTCGCCGTCCCTTTCCCAACCCCTCGAACGGGATCGAAGTCAGGCCCGGCCAGACGATCAGGATGCGGTCGCCCAGCCCCGCTGTAGTCCGGATCATCTGTTTGTGAAGGCCGGTTCCGAACGCGAGCAGAAGGCTGATCGCGACCGTTCCCCATACGATCCCGAAGACCGTGAGGAACGTGCGCAGCTTCTGCCCGCGCAAGTCGCGGATCATCTGCCGGACGACGTCTCGAATCTGATTCACGATGCTGTTTCCTTCCGGTTCAGGAGATTTCCTTCGGCGGTCGCTCGACGACCTTCTGCCCTTTCTGGAGGCCTGAGACGACTTCGATGTTCAGCCCGTCCGAGATCCCGGTCTGAATTTCGACCTTGGTCGGCTCGGCGTCGGGCCCGGCCCCGGGCAGTTCGACCAGCGCTTTCTTTCCTTCGTCTTCCCACGATACGAGCCGTTCCGGAATGATCAGGATGTCGTTCTTTTCACGGATGATGACGTCGGCGTTGGACGAGTATCCCGCTCGAAGCGGGATCTGGGTGCCGTCCGTGATCTCGATCTCCATGTCGAACAGCGTGGCCCCCTCTTCCTGCAGGGCCTGCGGTGCGATGCGGGAGACGATGCCGTTGACCAACTGGTTCGGAAGCGCGCCGATCTTGATCCTCGCCGGCATGCCGACCGCGAGTTTACCGACATCGATCTCGTCCACGGTACCGCGGAAGATCAGGTCGTCCATCCGCGCGATCGTCGCCATCTCGGTTCCCGGCTGGTAGGAGGTGAGGGGAACGATCGGGTCGCCCTCGTTGACCGTCCGTGTGAGGATCGTACCGGCGGCCGGCGCGCGAATGATCGACTCGATCCCTCCTGCTCCGGAGACGCGGCCGCGCAGTGTGAGCTCCTGCTCCTGACGGGCTTTCGCGAGGGCAATCTTGGCGAGCTCGAACATCTCGCGCTTGCTGTCCAACTCCGAGCGCGGGAGCACTCCCGACTGGATCAGCTCACTCGCTCGCTCGAACTCCGCGCGGGCTCGATCGTAGGACGCCCGGGCGGACTCGACCCGCCGGTCGACTTCGGTCGTCTCCATCGGTGTCGGGTCGGGAGCGATCTCGAACAGCGGATCCCCCGGAACGACCTTATCGCCGACTTCGACGAACGTCCGGCTGACGATCCCCGAGATCTTCGACTTGACCTGGAACTTCTGACGGGGTTCGACTTGACCGATCGCCACCGCTTTCTCCGTGATGGAGCCGCTCGTGACTTCGACCTCCTTGAGGCCGGAGTCGCCGTTCTTGCCCCGGGCCCACGCATAGAGGGCGGCGCTTACTCCGGCCAGGACGACCAGAATCAGCAGAACTTTGGCGAGTTTTCGCATTCCACTACTCCTCGGGTTCAAAAGGGGATTCAGGGCCTTCGACCCCGCCTGAGATTGAATTACGCTCACGAACGGAAAAGGTTGCCCGTGGGGCGGGACTTGCCGATGACGTTGCGATACCCCCGGGCGAGGCAGTAGACTCCCGTCCTTCACTTCACGCGGCCATGTCAACTCCCAGCCCACCGTCCGGCCCCCCGACGCAGCGGGAGCTCGACGCCGCACAGCGCCTCGGCATCGGTGTCGAACTCTATCGCCAGTTCAAGCAAAACGCTGGCCCGGAGGCCGACCGCTTGGAGCTCGGTGACGGGCCACCCGACGTCGTAGATGAAGAGCACTTGGCGCAGAAGCTGCGCATCGAGCAGGGCTTCTTCAAGCGACCGAACACGGCGCCCAACATCCTCGTCCAGGCCGCGCGGACGCCAGGAGAGGTGGCGCGCAGCCTGCTGACCATCGTCTGCTACCTGCTGATGATGTTCCTGATCATCGGCCTGGGCGGCGAGACCGTGCAGCGGGTGCCCGGCGTGTTCCAGGTGGCCGCGCTTGGCGCGCTGTTGATCCCCGCGATGCTGCTGTCGTCGTTCATCTGGACGCACGTCGGTGAGAGCGGCCGGGACGTGGCGCGCCTGCTCGTCCGGTTCTGGCCGTTGACGCTGCCGGCTCTGCTGTTCGCCCTCGGCGCCGTCAAGCTGCTGCTGTCCTGACTCACTTCCCTAGGCGGGGCGATTCCACAAGCGCGTTTCGCGCCGGTTGCGTTCGTCCAGAAGGCGCTCGAAGCGCGCGGCGGGAAGGGGTCCGTGAAAGAGGTATCCCTGCATGTGATCGCAGCCGTTCTCGACCAGAAAGGCGCGCTGGGCCTCCAGCTCGACCCCCTCGGCCACGATTCGGAGCCGGAGATTGTGCCCGATCGCGATGATGGCCGTGACGATCGCCGCGTTGTCGCGGTCGGTCCCGAGGTCGCGGATGAAGGACTGGTCGATCTTGAGCGTGTCGATCGGAAAACGCTTGAGATGGCTCAGCGAGGAATGCCCCGTCCCGAAGTCGTCGAGGGAGATCCTCACACCGATCCGCCTCAGCTCTTCGAGAAGCTGGATGCTCCTCTCGGGGTACTGCATCGCGCCGCTCTCGGTGATCTCGAGCTCGAGCCCGGAGGGGGAAAGCCCGCTGTCGTCGAGAGCGAGCTGGACGCGCTCGATCAGCTCGTGATGAAGCTGGCTGACCGAAAGATTGACCGACATGGTGAGGCCCGTGAATCCGGCGCGCTGCCATTCGCGCGCCTGGCGGCAGGCGGTCTGGAGGACCCAGGAGCCGATGGGCACCATCAGGCCCGTCTGTTCTGCCACGGTGATGAACTCTCCAGGCGGAATGATGCCGAGCTCGGGGTGCTCCCAGCGGAGAAGCGCCTCGGTGCCACAAATCGTCCCGGTCTGGAGATCCAGGATCGGCTGGTAAAAGAGGACGAATTCCCCATTGGCGAGCGCCTTCCGGAGGCCCTGCTCGAGAGCGAGCCGTTCCATGGCGCGGGCGGACGCGGCGGCGTTGAAGATCTGAAGCCGGTCGCGGCCGTCCTCCTTGGCCTGGTACATCGAGGTGTCGGCGTTCTTGATCAGCGTCTCGGCATCGACTCCGTCTTCCGGGTAGATGCTGATGCCCATCGAGGCGGTGATCTGGAAATCGTGTTCCTCGAGATGGAGCGGAGCGCGAATCAATTCGAGGAGCTTCGTTCCGACCCGCATGGCGTCCTCGATCCGATTCACATGGGGGAGGAGAACGGTGAACTCGTCCCCGCCGAGACGAGCGACGGTGTCGCTTTCCCGGATCGCTGCCTGAATGCGTTGCGAGACCTCCTGCAGGAGAAGGTCTCCGACATTGTGTCCGAGCGAATCGTTGATGACTTTGAAGTGATCGAGGTCCAGAAAGAGAACGGCGAGCCGGGCTTTGTCTCGATGAGCGTGAGAGATCGCCGTGTCGACCCGGTCCTTGAAACGAAGCCTGTTCGGCAGGGAAGTGAGGGCGTCGTGGTAGGCGAGGTGCGTGATCTGGTCCTCGGCGTGCCTGCGCTCGGTGATGTCCCTGACGATGGCAATCATTCCGCCGTTCTCGATGGCGGTGAGTGAGATCTCCTCGGGGAAACTCGTGCCGTTGCGCTGAAGACCGATAGCTTCGCCGCGCCATTCGCCCGCCTTGCGGACGATGGGGAAGACCTCGTGAAGGAATCGGTCGGCGCCGTTCATGTCGTAGAGTGTGGCCCACGGCCGGCCGCAGATCTCGGCGGGCGACGCATAGCGCAAGAGGCGAAGGAAAGCCCGGTTGACGTAGGTGATCTCGAGCTCGCTGCTGAGGATCGCGATGCCGTCCATGGAGGCCTCCATGGCGGTCGCCTGGGTCCGAAGAGTCACCTCGGCGTGTTTCCGCTCGTCGATGTCGGTGACGAATCCCTCGAAATACAGCACGCGTCCCTGGTCGTCCTTGACCGCGTGGGCGCTGAGCTGAACCCAGACGCGGGAGCCGTCTCGCTTCCTCCACTGCAGTTCCAGGTCGCTCGCTTGGCCGCTGGTCCGGTGATCCCGGATCGAATCGAGACGCTCCTTCGGATCGAGATAGACGTCCGTCTCCAGGTTGATCTCGAGCAGATCATCGACCGAGTCGTACCCG
>JBHEOL010000027.1:0-6151 GCA_046261635.1 Thermoanaerobaculia bacterium
CTCTCGCGCAGGACTTCGTGAGAAGTTCGCCCTCATCGTCGACGGGAGCGAGGTCGTGAACGCGAAACCTCATCCCGAGCCCTACCTCGTCACCGCCCGCAAGCTGGGCATATCCCCTGCCGACTGCGTCGTGTTCGAGGATTCGGGCATCGGCGTCGCCTCGGCGAAGTCGGCCGGAGCCTATTGCGTCGCCGTCCGCAATCCGAATTCGAAACGCCACCAGGACCTCGACGCCGCCGACCTCGTGCTCGACTCGCTCCTGGGTTTCGATGTGCAGAGGATAGGGGCCAGGGGATAGAGGGCAGGGGCCAGGAAAAAGCAACGGCTGAAAGGAAGCTGGCTTCCGACCTTCACTTCTGGCTTCTGCCTTTGCTCTTCCCTGGCCCCTGGCCCCTGATTCCTCAGAACTGATACGAAAGACCGAGACCGACGATGAGCGGATTGACCTCGATGTCGAACGTCTGCTCGGGTGCACCCGTGACGACCGCGCGCGCAGAAGACTCGACGGGAACGTACTTGACGTCACCGACGATGGCGAGCCTCGGTGTCAGGTCGAACGATGCGCCGGCATTGAGGACGTAACCGATGTCATCCTCGAGATCGATCGAACGGAGGTCCGATCCCGAGAAATCGCTCAGATCGCCGAAAAGGACGTACGCCGCCCCCGCACCGATGTACGGGTCGAAACGCCCCTCCGGGTTGAAGTGATACTGGAGCGTGGCCGTAATCGGCATCATGTCGAGGTCGCGGACGGGAAACTGGCTGACCAGACGCGGCCGCACGGTGACCTCGGATTCGAAGGCGTAGGCGGCGAGCTCGAGCGAGATCTTGTCGGTGAAGAACGCGTTCACCGCAGCACCGAAGCCGCTCGTGGAGTCGAGCTCGAATTCATCCACCGCATTCAGTCCCGGACGGTTGTCCCCCTGGGGATCGACGAGCGCATAAAAAGCGGTCACATCGAAGAACCGGGTCTGGGCGGAGGCAGGCGCAGCCGCGAAAAGGGCGATTACGACGGTCATTGCTGCAACGAACTTCATAAAGGGTCTCCTTGGATGTAGGTCGGTGGACGGCCCGGGGGAGTTCCCCTGCACCGCGAACCGGTGCCCTCGGAAGCGACGGCACGGAGGGCACCTGAGCAAATACAAGGCCTAATAACTTAACCGCCGGTCACCGGCCGGTGACAAGATGCCTCGCTGCGGATGAGCTCGAACCCACAGAGGCGCCTGCCCGCCGGCTCCGAAGATGATCGGGAGCTCAGTCTCCGCCTCGAGGGGTTCTCATGGCATCAGCGGGAGTCGTTCGACCGGACTTCTCTCAACAGCGAAAGCCCGTAACGGCGCGCGTAGCCGTTACGGGCCTTCCGATCAGGAGAACGCTCAGTCGGCCTGCTTGACCGTCACCGGGCCGTTCTTGGCGGCAACGTGGACGCGCGGCATTGCATGGCCGATCTCGACGCGGGTCTGATCGTCGCGGAAGAACGCCGGACGTTCGCCGCAAAGCGACGCGGGGCAACGGAACGGCGTGCGCGCTCCCCTCTCGACGACCAGCCCGGAGGCATATCCCTGAGGCACCTTCACGGTGACCGGGCCGTTCTTCGCCGACGTGCGAAGCTCTCCACCCTCCCAGGAGGAACCCTCCAGGTTGATCGTGAGCGGGCCGTTCTTCGACACCAGCGACACCTCGCCCGACCCGCCGGTAAAGCTCACCGGGCCGTTCGAAGACTCGACTTCGACCCACCCTCCGACGCGCTTGAGCGAAAGCGGTCCGTTCGCGACGGTCGCTTTCAGGCGGCCGGCGAGATCGGAGATCGAGACCGGGCCGTTGCTCGCCTCGATCTCGAGCTCGCCGTTCCGGGGGGCGAGAACCAGAACGTGACCGCTCCAGTCGGAGTGCCCGGGCCCGGCGACCCTCACCTCGGCGCCGGTCTGCTCGAGCCGGATCTGCGACAGCGCTGCCTCGTCGCGCGCTCCCTTGCAGAGAATCACTTCATACCCGCTCCGGTTCGAGCCCATCACCTTGAGCGGGAAGCCCTGCCCATCGCCCAGGCGCACGGCCAGCAAATTCCCGCCGATGGTGAGGCGCTCCTCGCCCATCACGGCTGGTTGTCCGTCGATGGTGACGCTCATATCGGAGCAGTTCCCGGCTGTCCGGCTCGCGTTGACCGTGATCTCGGTCGCGGAAACACCCGCGGCCGCGATCAACATCGCCACGGATGAAATGAATAGAATCGTTCGAAGCCTCATCGTCAAATTCTCCCTTCTCGGATATGAATCGCTCGTAATAGACGCATGCGGCCCCGGTCGGTTAGCAGTCAAGGGAGAAGAAAAGTCAGAAGGCAGAAGGCAGAAGTTTCACCGTCATCCTGAGGAGGCGCAGCCGACGAAGGATCTCAACATGGCAGGATCGTGATGGTCAGGCCGGGGGACCCCGCAGGTGGCAACATCCTGCAATCCTGAGATCCTTTGGTCGCGCGCACTGCCTCGCGAGCCATCGACCCACGCCCGCTCCCTCAGGATGACGCGCGGGGGAGCCTGGATCTTGCCTTTTCTTTACTTCTGCCTTCTTCCTTCTGCCTTCTGCCTTTCTCTGCTAACTTTCTCCCCTTCCCTCCGTCTATAGGCTCTGGAGGAACGCGTGCCGCCTTCGGATGAGGATCTGGTCCGAGAGACCCTTGCTGGAAAGCTCGATTGTTACGACGAGTTGATGAAGCGTTACGAGCGGATGGTCTTCAAGATCGCCTGGGGTTTCGGGCGGGACCGCCAGAACGCGCTCGACATCACCCAACAGGTGTTTCTCAACGCCTACCGAAGCCTCGGCACGTTCCGCCAGGACGCGAACTTCCGGACGTGGATCACGCGGATCGCGCACAACGAAGGTGTCACCTGGCTCCGGCAGAACGGGCGGGCGATCCGGGAGCACGACCCGATCTCGGGCGACCTCCCGCTTCCAGGCACCCAGGAACAGCAGCTTCTCACCCGCGAGCGTGACCAGCTGCTGCAGCGTGAAATCGAGAAATTGAACGACCGTTACCGGCTCGCAATCACGCTTCGCTACCAGCAGGGGCTGCCGATCCAGCAGATCGCCGCGGTCCTTCAGTGTAGCGAGGGTACGACAAAGAGCATGCTCTTCCGCGGAGTCCGGGCGCTGAGACAGGCGCTCGGGCCCGCAATCTGAGGACAAAACCATGGAATCGATCGACTGCCGCAGGCACCAGAACGACATCGACCGCCTCTTCGCAGGCGAGCTCCCCGAGGAGACGCACGAGGCCCTGATGGCCCACGTCGAGGCCTGCACTGACTGTGCGGACCATTACGGGCTCGTCGAGGAGATCGCCGGCGCGCCCGTCCCGGAACCGAGCGTCGAGGAGCTCGAGGCAATGCGGGGCCGGGTCCTGCGGAGCGTCCGGCGCGACAAGCATGTCTGGTGGCGGGCGCTTCCGCACGCCGCAGCGGTCGCGATGGTCGCGGGAGCCGCTCTTCTCGCCGCGCTGGGATGGTTCGCGGGACGCGCCTCCGTCAGCCCCTCCTCCCCGCGCGCGTCAGAAACGGCCAGCCCGGAGCTGATCCTGGCGCGGCAGATCCACCAGGTCGCGCGAGGAAACGATGCGCTCGAAGACGTCGAGAACTCCCCATTCCGCTACACGAACGTGAAGATCGCCGAGGCGCGGGAAGGCCGCGTAAGCCTCTCGTTCGACGTATCCCGCCACCTCGAGCTGACCCTTCCGCAGGGCGATCCGCTCGTCACCGAGGTGCTCGTGCAGTCGGTGCTGGAAGCGGGATCGGTGGGCGCGCAGCTCGAGGCGATCGGCCGCGCCGACAATATTCTCGACCCGCGCACCCGGGGAGCGCTCATCAAGGCGATGCTCCACGACCCGAACCTCGGCGTCCGGCTTCAGGCGCAGAGCCGGCTCGTCGAGCAGGCCGGCGACGCCGAAGTCGACGAAGCGCTCCTCGCGGTTCTCGAAAAGGAGGAGTCGGTTCAGATGCGGCTCGTCGCCATCGATCATCTGACTCGCGCCCGGATCGACCCGAATCGCCTTCGCGATGCGGTGGAAGCGGGAGAACCCGAAGGGCGCGGCGCTGTTCGCATGAAAGCCGACGACTACATCCTCTCGTCCCGAGTCTGACGGGGCGAGAGAAGGAGACCATGAACATGAAACGAATCAACGCCTTCACCATCGTCATCCTCATGACGGCTGCGGCAATGACCGCGGCAACCCTCCAGAAAGAGCTCCCGGCCTCTGCGGGAGAGACGCTGAGCGTCGAGCTGCGCGGCGGATCGATCGAGGTCGTCGGATCGAGCCGCAACACGGTCCGGGTCGACGCAACGATTTCGGGCAAAGAAGTCGGGGACGCTGATCTTGAGGTCCGCCGCACGCGCGGCGGTGTCGAGGTCAGCGACCGCGGGACGCGCCACCGCGGCAACAGCCGCATCCACGTCCGCATCGAGGTGCCGAGGAGCTTCGACCTCGATCTCGAGACGATGGGTGGAACGATCTCCGTCGAGAACGTCCACGGGTCCATCACGGGGAAGACTCTCGGAGGCGAGCTCCGTCTGGCGCGTCTCGACGGAGAGCTCTCGATGGTCACGCACGGCGGCAACATCACGCTCCGCGACTCGAACGTCGACGGTTCGGTCAGAACCATGGGCGGGCAGGTCCTGCTCGACAACGTCTCGGGCGACGTCAAGGGAACTTCCATGGGAGGCAACGTCGTCTACCGCAACGTGAGCCGGCCTGACGGCACTTCCACCGGCAAGTCCGTCCAGATCAGCACCATGGGCGGCCACATCAACGTCGCCGAGGCACCGGACGGCGCCGAGCTCTCGACCATGGGAGGCAACGTCCGCGTGCGGAACGCGCGCGGCTTCGTCAAGGCGAAGACGATGGGCGGCACGATCACACTCGACGCGGTCGACGGTTGGGTCGAGGCGACGACCATGGGAGGGAATGTCGGAGTGAAGATGGTGGGGAACCCGGAGCAGGGAGACCGCCACGTTCGGATCGACTCGAAGGGAGGCGACATCGAGCTCTCGGTTCCCGCCGGCCTCGACATGGACATCGACATCCAGATCGCGTTCACGCGCAACAGCAGCAGGAAGTACGAGATTCGCAGCGACTTCCCCCTCCAGGTGACCACCTCCCCCGAGTGGGACTCCTCGCACGGGACGCCCCGCCGCATCATCCAGGGCCGCGGAAAGAGCGGATCCGGCAAGCACAAGATCGTCATCCGGACGATCAATGGGGACGTGAAGCTGACGAGAGGGGGGAAGTAAAGCAAGGCAGAAGTCAGAAGGCAGAAGTCAGAAGTAAAATCAAGAGCAGGATCAAAGGTTCCGTGCGTCATCCTGAGGGAGCGCCGCGCCGACGGGGGTCACTCACGGTAACCGCGAGCGCGACCGAAGGATCTCGAGATTGCAGGATGTTGCCTCCGGCCACATTCCCCCGCACCGGCCAACTCGATCCTGGCATTTTGAGTTCCTTCGTCGGCTGCGCCTCCTCAGAGGGTGTGAAAAAAAGCGAATTATGTATGGTAAAGATATGCGATAATTAGGCATGTCAGAGACGCCTCCACGCAAGCCGAAAATCAAGCCGGTGAACCGAGGGCAATTGCGGTTCATCAGTCTCGATCTCGAAGTGGCCATTGCCGAGGACTCGCCCGTCCGAGCGGTTTGGGCCTTCGTCGAGCGAATGGATCTGACGCCGTTCTACGAGTCGATCCGCTCGCTGGAAGGTGAACTGGGCCGGCCCGCGACCGATCCGAAGCTGCTGTTCGCACTGTGGGTGATGGCGACCCTGAATGGAGTTGGCTCCGCGCGCGAACTCGAGCGGCTTTGCCAGACCGATCTTCGCTACATGTGGCTGTGTGGTGAGGAGCGCCCGAACCACCACACGCTGGGCGACTTCCGCAATCGTTCATCCGAGGCCCTCGACGCGGTTCTGTCCGAGACGGTGGCGTTGCTGATGAATGAGGGCTTGGTCGAGATGAACCGGGTTGCGCAGGATGGAGTCCGGGTGCGCGCCTGGGCAGGGGCAGGCTCGTTCCGTCAGAAACGGCGGTTGCGTCAGCTCCTTCAGATGGCCAGAGAGCAGGTGAAGCTTCTCAATCAGGAGCGAGACGAGGAGCCCGACGCCTCAACGCGTCGGGCCAAG
>JBHEOL010000104.1:0-16216 GCA_046261635.1 Thermoanaerobaculia bacterium
CGGGTGCGCCTTCGACGCCGCGGAAGATCCATTTGCCGGGGGAGTTGGTCTCGGGTGAGATGAGGCGGAGGATCGAATCGCGGATGGCGCCCGCGTCGACCGGCGCTCCGTTGTGAAAGCGGGCCTCCCGGCGGAGATAGAACCTGTAGAGAAGTCCCTGTTCGAGAACGTCCCATCGTTCCGCGATTCCGGGCACGAGCTCGGCCCCCTCGCCGAATTTCACGAGCGTCTCATGCACGGCTCCCTGAATGTAGCCGAGCGCCATGTACTGTGCATCGGCTGGATCGAGTGAAAGGCGGGCAGGGAGGATGGCGGCGGTGGTGATCACGCCTCCCTCCTGGGCGTCCGGAAGGCGGAACCGGCGCAGTTCCTGCGAGAGCAGCGACGACTCGTGGCGCATGCTGTTCGCCATCTGGTTGAGGTCGGCGACGATGAAGTTGCTTTCCTTCGTGCCGTCCTCGATGGTGGCCATCGACTTGACGATCGCGGCACTTTCGGTTCCCAGCACGGCCGCCGACTCGCTGACCGTGGAGACCGCCGACATGATCGCGTCCATGGCGCGGGAGATCGACCGGCTTCCGGTCTCCTGCTCTTCCATGGCCCGCTTGAGATGCTTGGTGTAGTCGCGGACCACGGCGGCCTGTTCGCCGAGCTTGCGGGAGGTTTCGGACTGCTGCTGGGTCGCCATGGCGGTCTGCTGGACCATCTTGGTGACTTCTTCAATCGCCTCGGTGGCTGCCTGACTGCCTCGGATCTGTTCTTCGGTGGCCTTGGCGATCTCGGAGATCGAGTGCAACGAGCGGTCCGTCAGATCGAGAATGCGATCGAGCTTGTCCTCGGCCCGGGCAGTCAGATCGACTCCCTCGTCCACGCGCGAAGCGCTGATCGCCATCTGGTCGACCGCCGAGGTGATTCCCTGCTGAACGTTGCGGATGAGCGTCCGGATCTCTTCGGTCGAGGCCGACGTTCGCTCGGAGAGATCGCGAATCTCGTCGGCGACGACGGCGAATCCCTTTCCCCGCTCGCCAGCCTGGGCCGCGATGATCGCCGCGTTCAGGGCCAGCAGGTTGGTCTGACCCGCGATCTCGTCGATCACACGAACGATCTCGCCAATCTCCTCGGAGCGCGAGCCGAGCTGGCTCAGCGCGTCCATGGCGTGGCGAACCGCGTCCTCGATCTTTCTCATTCCCCCGACGCTGCCGGTGACGGCTTCGCGGCCTTCGCTGGCCGCGTTGCGAACGTCGCGCGCCAGATCCGAGCTCTGGCGCGCCGAGCGCCCGATCTCGTTGGTCGTGGCGTTCATCTCCACCATCGAGCTCGCCGTCTCGATCGCGAAGGAGGAGAAACTCTCCGTGTTCGTCGCGACCTGGTTGATCGACGCGATCATCTCCTCGATGGCCGAAGCCGTCTCCTCGACGAAAGACGAAAGAGTGTCGGCGATCTTCCGCACTTCTTCGATCGAAGCGGACATTTCGAGCACCGAGGTCGACGTCTCCTCGGCGTTGATCGAGAGCTGTTCCATGCTCCCGCGGACTTCCTGGATCGAGCTGTCGATCTGGGTCACCGACTGGGCGGTGGACGTCGTGGAGTTGATCTGCCGGTCCGCGCCCCGGGCGAGATCGCGAGCTCGACGTGCAATCTGCTCGCTGACCATGCTCACGTCCGAGCTCAGCTGAGCGAACCGGCTGATGGTCCGCTCGAGGTTGAGCACCATCCCCCGGATCCCCGCTGCCAGATCGGCCGTCCCGGCGTGACGCTCGATTTCGGCGGCAGAAACCGCGAGATCTCCGGCCGTGATCCGGTGAAGCAGATCACCCGTCGTGTCCTCTCCGCTGCGCTGTCTGGACTCGAACACAGCCAGAAGCGTCGCGGCCACGCCACCCGCGATGATGGCTGCCAGAGCGATTCGCCAGAAATCCCCAGCCGTCAGGTCGGTATAGAGCCACACCTGAACGAGAAACAGCCCGGCAAATACCAGAAAGAGGGGAAGGGCGAGGCGGAAACGAATTGCCTGCTGTCCGTTCATAGACGCTCGAGTCGTGGGGTCTTAGTCCTGCTGGGTCTGGATGCTACCATAATCGATCAGCATCGCTTCCGGACATGGCCTCCATTGAGTGACTACTTCTCGCAGCGCAGAATCCTGGTCGACGGGCGCCTCGAGGCTCTCGCCTCGGGCGCAGCGCTTCCCGACCCGCTTCGCGATCCCGTGCGGGTGGCCCTCCGCTCGCCCGGCAAGCGCGTCCGCGCGATCCTGACCCTCGCCGCAGGCGAGGCGTTCGGATCGCCACCGGAGCCGCTTCTCGACGCCGCCTGCGGCTTCGAGATGATCCACACGAGCTCTCTGATCCTCGACGACCTGCCGGCCATGGACGACGCCGAGCTGCGGCGAGGCGAGCTGACCCTTCATCGGCGGTTCGGTGAGGACATCGCAATCCTGACCGCCGTGGCGCTGCTCAATCACGGCTACGGTCAGATCATGGCGAGCCATCAAGGGATGAAGCCGCGGCGATGGCCGCTCGAGATGGTGTTGCAGAGAGTGGTCGAGGCGGTCGGATGGGACGGCAGTGTGGGGGGGGAGGCCGTCGACCTCCATTCGGGAGCGGCGCCACTCGATTTCCCGACGCTCGAGTACATTCACTCGCGGAAAACCGGCGCGCTGTTCGTCGCGGCGGCCGCGACGGGTGCCATGCTCGCGAACGCACCCGAGCCGGCCGAGCGGGCGATCGAAGCGTACGCGAAGAACCTCGGACTCGCCTTTCAGATTACCGACGACATCCTCGACGTAACGGCGACGCGCGAGCAGCTCGGGAAAGACGTGGGGAAGGACGAGGCGAGGCTGACCTTCGTCAAGCTTGCGGGACTCGAGGGAGCTCGGGAGCTGAATGCGGAGCTGATCGAGACTTCGCTGGCGGCGATCGGCGGGCTGGGACCGCAGGCCGGGCCGTTGCGCGAGCTCGCCTTCATGCTCCGTGACCGGACGCGGTGAGGGGGAAAAAGGAACGCCGCGAATCGCTTCGCGGCGTTTCGGCCTGCCTTCCTGTCGCCTGCGAGGTTAGCTGTCGGGTTCGGGCGGGAAGCCCGTCCGGCTCTCACCGGATTCACCCCGGACGGGGGCAAGCCGTCTCGCTCTGCTGGGTCCCCCGCTCCCCGGCGCCGGGGATTAGGCTGACAAACCGTCATCGAAGGAGCGACCTTCCCACGACGACAGGTTCATCATCGGACCGGCCGGGGGAGAAGTCAACGCGGAAGGAAGGGTGGTGCCCAGGGACGGAATCGAACCGCCGACACGAGGATTTTCAGTCCTCTGCTCTACCAACTGAGCTACCTGGGCTTGCGCTGCGGGACTGCCGATCGAGGCGCGCGGCACGATAGCCGAGCATGGCGTCCCTGTCAACGGCAACGAGTAACCTGAGCGCCGGAGAAAATAATCCTCGGAACCTTTTCGCCACAGTGGCGGAGGCTTCAGCCTCCGTCCCCTGCTTCCCACGAAGCGGGACCTTCCCGGAAGGAGGGATTTCGCTCCGTGGGGAGGAGTCGGAGGTTGAAGCCTCCGCCACTTGCCGAAGTGAGGCACTTCTTCATCCCGTTCTCGCTATACTTTCCCTGTTGACCATCAGAGACTCCGAGTTCGACGGCTTCGAGGGGCGGCTTGCTTACCGCTTCCGCAATCGTGACCTGCTTCGCCGGGCACTGACCCACAAGTCCTTTTCTCACGAGGCGAAGAACCGGGCCCACCCCGACAACGAGACGTTCGAGTTCCTCGGCGATTCCGTCCTCGGGTTCCTGATCGGCGACATCCTCTTCCGCCGCTTCCCCACTCTGAACGAGGGAGCGCTGTCGAAGATGAAGGCCTACCTCGTGAGCGCCACGAGCCTGGCTCGCAAGGCTCGCGGGCTCGGGATGGGAGAAGCCCTCTTCCTCGGCGTCGGCGAAGAGAAGTCCGGCGGGCGAAACAAGGACTCGCTCCTGGCGAACTTGTTTGAAGCCGTCATCGCAGCCATCTATCTCGACGGCGGGATCGATCCGACTCGCGAGCTCATCGAGCTCGCTTTCGCGAGCGACCTGCGCGATCTCAACGAGAACGACCTGCTGTTCCACGACTACAAGACGGCACTGCAGGAAGTCGTGCAGGCGATGGGGCTGCCGCTGCCGGAATATTCGGTCGTCGACGAGCTCGGGCCCGACCATGACAAGCGGTTCGTGATCGAGGTCGATCTCCCCAACCGAGTCACCGCGAGGGGGGAGGGCTCCTCGAAGAAGGAAGCTCAGCAACAGGCTGCCCGCGAGGCGCTCCGGCTGTTTCCCCAGGGTAGTAACGGAGGCGAATGACCGGGAGGCTCCGCGGAGGCGGCGAGGGAGGGGAGGAGGGCGCCATTCGGAAAAGGCTACGACAGCTCGCTTCGTTCTTCCTTCTCATCACGCTCGTCGTGCCCGCGGGAGGTCCGTTCGCCCAGCAGCGCGACCACGAGGCCGAAATCGATCGGCTCCGCGGCGAGATCCGGCAATTGAAAGGCCGTCTCGGAGCCGTCCAGTCGCGTGCGAAATCGACGGAGAACGACCTGAGGGCGGTGGAGCTCGAGCTCGCCATCGCATTACGCGAGCTCGAGACGATTCGAGAGACCGAGTCGAGACTCATCGGACAGCGCGCCGCGATCGTGCAGCGGGTTTTCTCCCTGCAGTCCAGCATCGACCGCCATCGCCGGTATCTCGTCGACCGTCTGGCCGTGCTCTATCGCATGGGGAGGATGCCTTACGTGCGCATGCTTCTGGCGATGGAGCCGGACCAGGACCCTCTCGAAGCGGCGAGGCTTCTGGCATACCTGGTCGGCCGTGACGCCCGCGCGGTCTCATCATTCCAGGCGGACCAGGAGAGACTCGTCCTCGAGGAGTCCCGGCTGGCCGAGAAGGAGAGGGAGATCGCGGGAGTCCGTGAGCTGGCAGACGAGCGAAGACGTCTCGCCGCGAAGCAGCAGAGGGAGAAGGAACGGCTTCTCGCCGAGCTGAGAAGAGAGGCGGCGCGCTCGGCCGCGAGCCTGGCGGAGTTGGAGGAAAAAGCCCGGAGGCTCGAGCGGCTCTTCGGTCTGCTCTACGAACAGAACCCCGTGGCGTCCGGGATGGCGCGCATCGGTGAGTTCAAGGGGGCGCTCGACTGGCCGGTCCCCGGGAAAGTGATCGAGGAGTTCGGCCGCCAGCGGTCGACGGACTACGGTACGTTCGTCGACAACAACGGGGTCAGGATCGAGGCGAGCCCCGGCACGCCGGTGCGGGCCGTGTTCCAGGGAACAGTTCTATACGCCCAATGGTTCAAGGGTTATGGAAATCTGATCATTCTCGACCACGGAGAGCGCGTGTTCTCGTTGTATGGAAACACGCGCGGGACGACGCTTTCCACGGGCGAGAGGGTTGCAGCCGGACAGACCATCGCATTCGTCGCCGAGGGCGAGGAAGGCGAAGCCGGTGCGCTGTACTTCGAAATACGCGAGGACAACAGGCCGGCGGACCCGCAGGGGTGGCTCCGGTAGCCAGGACGGTGACATGAACGGAAAGAAACTCGGATTTCTCGTCGTCTCGATCGCGCTGATGGTGTCGCTGCTCGCCGGTGGGCTCTTCGGTCAGTCGGCTTCCCAGGACAACATCTATCGCTATCTGAGCATCTTCACCGAAGTGTTTTCGCTCGTACGCAGCAACTACGTCGAGCCGGTCGAGGAGGAGAAGCTCATCGCGGGCGCATTCGACGGGCTCACCAGCGCCATCGACGAGTTCAGCTATTACGTTCCGCCCGCCAGCATGTCCGGCTACCGCGACTACGCCCAGCCTGAGACCACCGGCGTGGGGCTGGTCGTGAGCCGGCGATTCGGATACGGCTATGTGATCGCTCCTCTCGAGGGTTCACCGGCCGAGAAGGCGGGAATCGAAGCGGGGGACTTCATCGAGTTGATCGACGGCCGCCCGACCCAGGAGATGGCTCTCTGGGAAATCCGTTCGGCGCTTCACGGCGAACCGGGCTCGAAGGTCGAGATCTCGGTGCTTCGCGGATCGATGAGCAAGCGAGAAGAGATGTCACTCGAGCGGAACCGCTTCGAGATCCCGCCACCGAGCCTCGAGGTGGTCGAGGGGATCGGCGTGGTCCGCATTCCGTTCTTCACGGCCGAAACTCCGGGGCAACTCCGCGCGGTGCTCGGCCAGGCTTCGAGCCAGGGTGTCGACAAGCTGATCGTCGACGTTCGCGGTAACGCCGATGGATCGGTGCCCGCCGCCATCGAAGCGGCCGACCTCTTCCTCAAAGAGGGGACGATCGCGACCCTGACAGGGAGGCGCGCCGAGAAACGCGAATGGACGGCGGATCCCGCCGCCGTCTGGGAAGGGGAGCTCCTGGTCCTGGCCGACACGAGCTCGAGCTCGGGAGCCGAGGTCTTTGCGGCGGCACTTTCGGGGAACGAGCGCGGCCGGGTGGTCGGCACCCGCACCTTTGGCAAGGCGATCGAGCAGAAGTTCGTGAGCCTGCCGAGCGGCGGCGGTCTTCTGGTCACCGTCGGCAGTTATGCGACGCCGGACGAGCAGCCGCTCCGGGGTGAGGGTCTTCGCCCCGACGTCCAGGTCGATCAGACGCCTCTGCTGATCCGAAGCGAAGGTGAGCGAGAGCGCGAGTTG
This sequence comes from Thermoanaerobaculia bacterium, assembly GCA_046261635.1. GTDB lineage: Bacteria > Acidobacteriota > Thermoanaerobaculia > Gp7-AA8 > Gp7-AA8 > JBHEPS01. The sequence continues at coordinate 6,652 of JBHEOL010000104.1, forward strand.
CCCGATCTGATTCTCGAGAAGGCACTTTCGCTCATGACCGCCTCCGCCACGGAGAAAAGGGCTGCGTGATCGAGCCGACGGGCAAGCGTAGAGGGCCGTTTCGCCGCTCCGGCGGAGCGGCCGACCGGCCTCCATTTCACGTCATCGCATCGACGATCGGCCTTCCCCTCATCGCTTTCCTGATGTTTGCGATCTATCAATGGGTTTCCGGAGGCGGTTCGCCGATTCCGGAGACGGTGAAGCCGCTGGCTTCCGCGCCAGCCACCGCCCGTCAGTCCGCGGAGGCCGTCGTCGTCCCTCGGCCTGCTCAACCCCAGCCCGCCCTTCCGCGCGAAACCGGCCGGATCGTGTTGATTCTCGACGACGTCGGTTACGACCCCACCGCGACCGAGCGCGCCGCCGCCCTCCCCGCGACGATCAACTTCGCGGTGATTCCGGGGACACCCCACGCGAAGCGCTCGGCCGAGTTCCTCGCCTCTCGCGGATTCGAGATTCTCTGCCACCTCCCGATGGAGCCGGTCGGATACCCGAGGATCTCTCCTGGAGACGGCGCCATCCTGCTCAGCCTCTCCGACGACGAGATCCGCCGCCGGACCACCGCCCTGTTCCGCCAGGTGCCCCACGCCATCGGTGTCAACAACCACATGGGGTCGGCTGCGACCGCCGATGCGCGCGTGATGAGAAGCGTCCTGGAGGCCGTCCGGGACGAGGGGGTCTTCTTCGTCGACTCCCGGACCTCCGGCCGCAGCGTCGGGCATCGCATGGCCACGGATCTCGGCATTCCTTCCGCCGGGCGGGACGTGTTTCTCGACGACGATGCCAGCGTCGAGGCGATTCGCGCGCAGGTCCAGAGGCTCGCCCAGCTCGCTTCCGCCAATGAAGACGGCGTAACGATCGCGATCGGTCACCTCTATCCCTCGACACTTCAGGTGCTTTCCGAGGAAATTCCGAAACTACGGGCCGCCGGTTTCCGTTTTCTTCCCGTCAGCGCTGCCGTGACGTCGCCGTCATCGACGACGGCCGCCGCGCTCGCCGGGCGGTGAGCTCCCGCGGGGGCGAAGAACCGGCTGCAGGACCTTCCGGAGACGCCACGGAGCGTCTTCGGACTCTCCCCTGCGAAATGACGGGGTTTTCAGCGTTGTTCCCTTCGTCGTGACCATCCGAAAAGTCCTCCTTCTGCTCGCCGCCTTCACCGTGAGCGCGGGCGTCTTCGCCCACGCGGCCGATACGATGCCTGTCTCCGAGATCCGCAAGGGGATGAAGGGGTACGGCGTCACCATCTTCGAGGGGGACAAGCTGGAGCGTTTCGGAGTCGAGATCCTCGGCGTGCTTCCGAACATGGGCCCCGGCCAGGATCTGATCCTCGCCCGGGTGGACAATCCGGTCACCGACCACAGTGGTGTCATCGCCGGGATGAGCGGCTCGCCGATCTACATCGAAGGCAGGCTGATCGGAGCCCTGGCGTACTCCTGGCAGTTCTCGAAGGATCCGATTGCGGGCATCACCCCGATCGGAGAGATGCTTCGGTTGGAAAACGGGGGAGCGAGAGCGAGTTCCTCGGGTCGGTCGGGTCTGGCGGCAGCCGCGATGATCGATGCGCTGATGGATCCGCAACCGGCGGCCCTCGAGCCGCTTTTTGCGGCATTGCAGCGACCGGGGATGGGAAACGGTGCTCTGCCGATCTCGATCCCGGTTTCCTTCGGTAACTTTGCGTCCGACACGCTCGATCGTTTCGGCGGGCTGCTCGAGGCGAGCGGGCTGATGGCGGTCCCGGCTGGCAGCGGCGGGAGCGGACTCTCCACAATCGACAGCGTGACTCCGTTCCAGCCGGGCGACTCGATCGGTGCCGTTCTTCTGTCCGGCGACTTCTCGGTGGCCGCGACCGGGACCGTGACCCACGTGGACGGCGACAGGATCTGGGCGTTCGGTCACCCGTTCCTCGACATGGGGACGATCGATTTTCCGATGGCGAAATCAGAAGTGATCACGGTGCTTCCGAACGTGGCCCGCTCCTTCAAAGTGGCGACGACGGGTGGAGTGGTCGGAGCGCTGAGGCAGGACCGCGCTCCGGGGATCATGGGGATCGTCGGGGAGCGGGCGAAGACGATCAAGGTCGAGCTGACGATGGACGGCTCCCGAGGTCAGGAGAAGTACGAGTTCGATCTGGCCCGGCATCCGATTCTCTCTCCGCTTCTCCTCGCGATGGTGGCCGACAGCGTCGTTGCCGTAGGTCAGCGAGCCGCGGGCGAGCGCACGGTGATGCTCGAGTCCGAGATCGACGTCGAAGGAATCGGGTCCGTCCGCCTCCGCGATGGATGGGCCGGGGCCGAAGCCCGTCAGGCGATCCCGGTGTACCTTGCCGTGATCTCGAGCTATCTGATGTCGAACGAGTTCACGGATGCGCCGATCGAGGGAATCAGGATCCGGCTTCGTCACGAGGACGATCTCCGGATGGCGCGAGTCGTCAGCGCGTCGGTGACGGCCCCGCTGGACGGACAGATCAGTCCGGGCGATCGGCTGACGGTTCGCGCGCAGCTGAAGCCTTTCCGAGGTGAAGCGTTCACGGAGACCTTCGAAGTCGAGGTGCCACGGACGGCCCGGGTTGGAGGCGCTTATCTGCTGATCAGCGGCGGGCGAGTCGCAAACCGGCTCGATTTTTCGCTCGTACCGCCCGATCCGCGGAATCTGAACCAGGTCGTCAAGGTCGTGGAGCGGCTCCGCGCCTCGAGCGATCTCACCATTGGGCTTTACCAGCCGGAAGATGGCGCTGTCTCGGGCGGGGTGTTTCACCCCAGCCTGCCGCCTTCGATGATGACCGTGCTCGCGGGTGACTCGAGCAACGGCTCTGGAACGCCGGTGAAGGTCAATGCGTCGTTCAGGGACTCGCGACCGCTCGACTACATCGTGGACGGAGCCGTCAAGATTGACCTCCAGATCCGGCCGGCGCTCTGAATCGACCATTCCATTCGCGGATCGATCCCAATCAACGAGAGGAAGTCTGATGCCTGCATTGAAACGACTGGCTTTCGACCGGCGGCTGCTGGCCGCCGCCTGCGTCTGCGCAATCCTGATGATTGCACCGGTGGGGCTGCATGCCGCGAAGACCGAATACTGGACCCTGGCCACTGCCGACCAGTTTCTCAGCGGTGAAATCGACGGAATGGCCGTGAGCTCCCGTGGCCAGCTGCGCCCGGGGCCGGCGATCTCCAGGCTCGCGAGCTTCGACGATCCGTTCGTGCTCTCCCAGACGAGCACTCCGGCGGGCGTCAGCTTCTTTGGCACAGGCAACGAAGGACGCGTCTACAGGCTCGATGGAACGAGGCTCGAGCCGATCTTCACCGCATCCGAGCCGGAAATCTACGCGGTTGCGTTTCGACAGGGCCGGCTGCTCGTCGGATCCTCCCCGCATGGGAAAATCTACAGCGTCGATCCAGCCTCCGGCGCGTCGGAGATCTTCTTCGACCCGGAGGAGGCATACATCTGGGCGATCGAGCCGCTCGAGGACGGAACCGTGGTGGTTGGAACCGGCGTGGAGGGGCGGCTCTGGAAGATCGACCGCGACCGCAAGGGGGTCGTTCTGTTCGACTCGCCCGAGACCCATATCCGTTCTCTTGCGCATCGAGGAAAGCGTCTCCTTGCGGGGGGAGCGGGGGAGGGGCGAATCTACGAGGTCTCTCTCTCCGGGTCGGGAGCGCGTGCTCTTTTCGACGCCGATCTGACTGAGATCTCGGCGCTGACGATCGATCCTTCGACCGGCGTCGCCTGGGCCGCGGCTGCAGCCTCGGCCCTACCCTCCTCGGCCCCTCCCAAACCGGAGCCGCAGCGGCCGCCTCAGGCGACCGCCCAGACCGGCGGACAGCCCCAGAGCCAGCAGGGCGGTACGACCACGGCTCCACCCGCTCCGGCGGTCGATGTCACTTTCTCCTTCGACCAGCCGGTCACGGGCGTCGGAGGAGGCAATTCGGAGATCTACAGGATCGACGCCGACGGGTTCGTCGAGCCGGTCCGCAAGCTCGAGCGCGAGATGATCTACTCGCTCTCGGCCAGCGAAGGCGGCCTTCTGATCGGCACCGGACCGCTCGGAAGGATCTATCGACTCGAGCAGCAGACTCTCTCGCTCCTCGCGGCCTTGCCCGAGAAACAGGTCGTCTCCCTTGACGCCTCGGGCGCGGGGTGGTCGGCGACCACGACCAACGCCGGTGCCGTCTACCGGATCGACTCGACGAAGCAGGGACGTGCCGAGTTCCGTTCGCCGGTCAAGGACACCGCGCGCCACTCGGCTTTCGGGCATTTCAGACTCGACGGGGAGGGTCTGTCGGGAGCGGTCAGCTCCTTCCGGAGCGGAAACACGGCGACGCCCGACGAGACCTGGAGTGAGTGGGCGGCCGCGCGCCCCGGCCCGCTCGGCGAGATCGAGGCCCCTCATGCGAGGTATCTCCAGTGGAAGATCGTCATGGAGAATCCGACGGCCGCAACGGCGGTGGATCGCATGACGGCGGCGTTCGTGAACCGGAATGTGCGGCCCGTAATCGAATCGCTGACGGCGAGCGAGCCCGGAGTCGTTATCGTGGGCGGTGCCTATCCGGCCTCGCCGCAGGTGCTCGAGGCGACGAATCCGGACGAGTACGGGATCTTCGCGAGCCTCGATGCTCCGCGCGATCGGGCCGATGCGGGCGCGGGCAAGCGGCTCTTCAGGAAGGGTTACCGCACGGTGTCGTGGAAGGCCTCGGATCCGAACGGCGACTCGCTGCGCTACACGCTGCAGTTTCGCCCGCGGGGCTCGTCGACGTGGCTTCGGCTCCGCGAGCGAATCGAAGAAAGTCAGCTCAACTTCGACACCACGCAGATCCCGGACGGCGATTACGCCCTGCGACTCACCGCAACCGATGCAGCCGACAATCCGTCGCACGCCCTGACCACCGAAAGCGAGATCGTCTACTTCACGGTCGACAACACCGTGCCGACGATCGGGGTGCGAAGGGAAGGGAGGAGCGCGGTGGTCACGGTCACGGACGCAGCCTCACCCCTGGCGAAGGCGGAGTACTCGGTGGACGCTGAAAAGTGGATTCGCCTCGATCCCGAGGATGGAATCGTCGATTCTCGCCAGGAGGTCTTCCGCTTCACCGAAGAACAGCTGAGCGGCAAATTCGTGACGATTCGAGTCGTGGACACCTCCTGGAACGTGGCCGCGGCGACCGTGAGCCCCTGACCCCCCCGGGGGGGGGCGGGCTCCGAGCGCTACCTCTATAATGCTGAGGAGGCGTCGCGGCAGAACCGCGGCGCCTCCCGGCGAAAAGGGGGGACGATCGATGCGTTGGCGTGGACTGGCAATCGGGCTCGGGCTGTTGCTGCTCTCCTGCGCGCCTTCCGAGCGTCCGGCGCAACAGGACGCGCAGGTGGAGTTGCTGCCGACCGAGGGTGGACGGCTGGTCCGACGCCTCGAGTCCGACGTCAACACTCTGAACTTCGTCATGCACTCCACGCAGGCGGAGAAGTTCGTCCTCTCCTATATCCACGATCCCCTGCTGGCTTTCGACCAGAAGCTGGAAATCATCCCGGCGCTGGCACGGTCGTGGACGGTAACGGACGACCGGCTGATCTGGACGTTCGAGATCGACCCCGCTGCGACTTTCAGCGACGGAACGCCGGTCCTCGCATCCGATGTGATCTTCACGCTGAAGAAAATCGTCGATCCCAAGGCGCAATCCGTTCAGCTCGCCGGACAGTTCGACGGTCTCGATCTCGAGCGGACCAGAGCCGTGAGCGAGCGCACGGCCGAAGTCGTCTTCACGAAGGCGCGCCCTTCGCAGATTTACGCATTCAACGTTGCGATCCTTCCCGAGCACGTCTACAGGCGGGGCAACTTCACGCGCGACTACAACGACCGGGCAATCGGCTCGGGCGCCTACACGCTCGTCCGAAGGGTTCCAGGGCAGGAGATTCTCCTGCAGCGTCGCGAGGACTACTGGCGCGAGAAGCCGTACATCACGTCGATTCTGTTCAGGATCATCGAGGACCGCAGCCAGACGTGGAATGCCCTGCAGGCGGGGGAGATCGACGAGACGATTGCGAGCTCCGACCAGTGGATTGCAGATCGCGCCAATCCCCTGTTTCTCGCAAAGATCGCTTTTCACCGTTACTACGAGCTCGGATACAACTTCATCCCGTGGAACACTCGCGACCCGATCCTCGCCGACCCGGCGATCCGAAGGGCGCTGACGATGTGCCTGGACCGGCGTCTGATCATCGAGAGGCTCTACCACGGAACGGCACGGATGATGACGGGGCCGTTCACCCCGAACCACTGGGCATTCAATCCAGCGGTGAAGCCGACCGAGTTCGATCCCCTCGGAGCTCGACAGATCTTCGAAGCTGCCGGTTGGGCTGACTCCGACGGCGACGGCATTCTCGATCGCGAAGGCAAACCCTTCCAAATCGAGATGCTACTGGCCGCCGGCGATACCTCGAGCGCGAACCAGGCGCAGATCTACCAGGAAGCGCTCGCGCGGGTCGGCGTCCGGCTCGACATCAGCAGGCTCGATGCGGCGACTCTGTTCGGACGCGTGCTCGGCGGCGATTTCCAGACGTCGATGCTGGCCTGGTCGCTCGACCTCGATCCGGATCTCTTCTCGATCTTGCATTCCTCGCAGATGCCGCCGAACGGCCAGAATTTCATCTTCTACTCGAATCCGGCCGTGGACGAGTTGATCGAGAAAGGGAGGACGGAGTTCGATCAGGGCGCGCGTATCGAGATCTATCGGGAGCTTCATCGCATCCTGGCCGAGGAGAAGCCGTACACATGGGTCGTCCAGGTGTCGACCAAGTGGGCCATCAACAAGAGGGTCCAAAACGTCGAGGAGGCGGAGGGATTCGGGCTCTACGGATGGTACCCGGGGCCTTCCCAGTGGTGGATCGCTCCCGAGGACCGGCGTTTCGATCCCAAGCGAGAGCGTCCCTGACGGGCGGTTGATGAGCGTTCGACGATCCGGACGATGAGCGGTTTTCTCGCACGACGAATCTCCTCGGCGGTGGTGAGCTTCGCCGGCATCACTCTCGCGGTGTTCTTGCTCATTCATCTCGCTCCGGGGGATCCGGTCCGCGTGTGGGCAGGACTCAGACCCGGCGCTCCGGTGCCCGAGAGCCTGATCCTCGAGCTTCGGCATGAGCACGGCCTTGATCGCCCGCTGGCGGCTCAATACGGCGAGTGGCTGATCCGGCTCATTCAGTTCGACCTCGGCACCTCGATCCGCCATCGACGCCCCGTGACCGATGTCGTGATGGAGAAGCTGCCCGCGACTCTCGCTCTATCCGGGCTGTCGTTCCTGCTGGCGCTCGGTCTGGCGGTTCCCGCCGGGATCTGGGCGGCCGGACGCATCGGCTCGGCGGGCGACCGGGCTCTCGGCATGCTCGCCTTCGTCCTCTACAGCGTCCCCGTGTTCTGGCTCGCCCTTCTGCTGATCGACGCTTTCTCAATCCAGCTTCGCGTCTTTCCGCTTCTCGGCATGAGCTCGGCCGGCAGCGATGCCCTGACCCTTCCGGGTAGAGTCCTCGATCGTCTCTGGCATCTGGCGCTCCCTTCGATCGTGCTCGCGTACGGTCAGTTCGCACTCTTTTCGCGACTCGTTCGCGGTGCAGTCGCACAGGCGATGGGGGAGGAGTACGTTCTCGCCGCCCGGGCGCGAGGCGTCGGGCGGACACGCGCTCTCTGGCACCACGCGTTCCGGAACGCGGTGCTTCCGCTTCTCTCGCTGCTTTCAATCGTCGTTCCCATGCTGCTCTCCGGCAGTGTGATCGTGGAGCAGATCTTTCAGTGGGACGGAATCGGGAGGCTATTTTTCTCTGCCATCCAGACTCGTGACTATCCTCTCGTGCTCGGGCTGACCGTTCTGACCGCGGCGGCGACTCTTCTGGCGTCGACGCTTGCCGACCTCGCGGTCGCGTTGGTGGATCCTCGAATCCGCTTCGGGAGAAGTCAATGAGGCGTCCGAGTCGAAACCGGTTGCGACTCGGCCTCGGCTTGCTGGCTTTCGTCGTGTGCATGGCGCTGTTCGCGCCATGGATCGCGACTTCGCGCGCTCTGGCAGTTCGCACCGACTCCGGGTGGCGGATCCTGCCGCGATCCGCCGGTCAAGAGGGCGTGAGAATCAACGCACCGATCCCTTATGGACCGAACGAGACGAATCTCGCCGAGCGGCTGGAGCCTCCCTCATCGACTCACTGGCTGGGGACCGACGAGCTCGGGCGGGATGTTGCCTCTCGCATGGTTCACGGCGCCAGGGTGTCGCTGCTCGTCGGATTCGCCGCGGCAGCCTTCTCCCTGATCCTCGGGGCACTGATCGGCGCTGCTGCGGGTTATTACGGAGGAATCGTCGATCTGGTGGTGAGCCGGTTGATCGACGTGCTGATCGCCTTTCCGTTCCTCGTGCTGTTGCTTGCGATCGTCTCTCTGTTCGGCGCCAGCCTGTGGACCATCATCATCGTATTGGCCCTCACCTCGTGGACGGCTGAGGCGAGAATCGTCAGGGGAGAGATGCTGCGGATCCGGGAGCTCGACTGGGCGGCCGCCGCGCGCGCCAGCGGAGCGAGCGACGCGGGTATCCTGTTCCGCCACCTTCTTCCCAACGCGATCGCCCCCGCGCTCGTCACGGCTGCATTCGGGGTGTCCTCGGCGATCCTGTTCGAGTCGGCTCTTTCGTTTCTCGGGTTCGGAGTGCAGCTTCCGCATGCATCATGGGGGTCGATCCTGTCGACCGCGGACGACTATCTCCGCCAGGCATGGTGGCTCGCACTCTTCCCCGGCCTTGCGATTTTCGTCACCGTGCTGGCCGCAAATCTCATCGGAGAGTCGCTTCGCGTGTCGCTTGCTCCGAAAAGCGACGCGATCGTCCGGGGGTGATGCGGTCGGGGTCAGGTGTTTCGGGGAAAACGCGCGGCAAGGCGCTCGAGCACGAGAGGAGGAACGAGCCGATCGATCTCTCCGCCCAGCCGGAACACTTCCTTGATCAGGCGGGAGGAGACGTACGAGTACTCGACCGCCGGCATCATGAAGATGGTTTCAGCATCGGGCGCCAGCTCGCGATCATGAGAGCCATCTGGAACTCGTACTCGAAATCCGAGACGGCGCGGATACCGCGGACGACCGCCGACGCGTCGACCTTCCGGACGAAGTTCACGAGCAGGCCTGAAAAGGACTGAATCTCCACCGACGGGAGGTCGCGCGTGACCTCCCTGATCATCTCGATTCGCTCATCGAGCGGAAACAGGGGAGCTTTTTCCTCATTCTCGAGGATGGCGACGATGACGCGATCGAATAGCCGGGTGCCGCGCCGGATGATGTCGAGGTGGCCGTTCGTGATCGGATCGAACGATCCGGGATAGACAGCGGTTCGCATGAAAGGGAATGGTAGCAGACGGGTCCGGCGGCGCGTGCCGCCGGACCCCGGGAAGTGGCTACTGACCCGGAATGTAGGTGGGATCCTGCGTTCTGTTGTCGACGGCCGAACCGTAGGCCGCGATCCGTCCCTCTCCGCCCACGACCCTGAGCGAGAGGCGGGCGTTGTAAGTG
>JBHEOL010000110.1:0-4945 GCA_046261635.1 Thermoanaerobaculia bacterium
GGCGCCGAGAAGCGCGCCGACCGCGAGTCCCGCGGCTCCGAGGACGAGCGGATTCTCCATGAAGCTCTCCCAGAAGTCCTCGCGAGCGTGCATGGCGCCGCGGCGGGTCCGGGAGCCGAGCTCACGGGCCTTGGAAGAAGCGCGGTTCATCGAGCGGCTGACCGATTCGCTCGCGCGATGTCCGGCGTCGCGAACCGAGTCGGCGGTTTCGCTGACCCGCTCCTTCGCGGAGTGTCCGGCGTCCCTGACCGCTTCGCCGGCGTCGTGCATCTTTTCGCGGGCGGTGTCGGCCATGCCGTGCTCATCGCGCTCGTAAGCCGAGCTCTCGGCATACGCCGGATAGCCGGCCGGGGCGTCGACGTCGACCACGAACTTCTCGCGCTCGCGGCGGTGATCGGTGGGGCGGAAGAGCATGGCGAGGCCGAGTCCGGCAATCGCAGCCGGAATCGGGTTCTCCTTGATGCGACCCAGGAGGCCGCGTCCCTTGTCCATGCTGACTTCCTTCACCCGATAGCGGACGTAGTCGGGTGAGAAGCGGTACTGAAGCTCGTCGAGGCTGCTGCCCATCTCGCCGCGCGTGCGGCGGATGTCGTTGCGGATGTCTTCGGAGGTGCGGTTATGGCCGCCCCTCATCGTCGTATCTGGTCTTTCGCCCATGCTGTGGTCTCCTTTATGGATTCGGTTGTCTTTTCGGGCGCGAGCCCTTCGCTTTTGAGTTTCTTGACGGCGCCCATCGCCACCACGGCTCCGGTGATCGTCAGGATCGCCCCGATGACCAGCGCCGACCAGCCGTAGCCGATCAGGTGGCCGAGGCCGATGACGGTCGCGGCGACCAGGGTGAGCAGGCCGACGTAAGCGATGACAGCGCCCGCGAAGGCGGTGCCGCTCTGCTTCGCGGCGTGAGTCGCCTTTTCCTTCATCTCCGTCTTGGCGAGCGCGATCTCCTCACGGACGAGCGTGCTCGTGTCGCTGGCGATGTCCGAGAGGAGCTCGCCCACGCTTCGAGAATCGCGCAGAACGCTGCTCATGATTTACTCCTCCGCCCTGGTGATGAAGGTCGGATCGACCCCGGGCGCGGTCGTCCGCCTCGAATCTTCGCGGTCGAGCTCGAACGGGTCGTTCTCGAAGTCGCCGCTGTCGTCGGGGTCGGCCTTGAGAAAGCGGCTCGCGACGAATCCGATCGCCATTGCCCCGGCGAGGAACGCGCCCGCGTTTCGGCGTGCCATCCGGCGCCCTTCGCGCATCAAAGTGCTCAGGTCCTGGCGCTCGATTCCGTCGGCCACTCCCTCGACGCGGTCCGCCGCCATCTCGATCCACCGGCCGGTGCTTGTGTGGTCGTCCGCCCGCAGTTCGCCCGCGGCCGTGCGGAATGCGCGCGCTACCGCGTGCATCTCACTGCCGGCTTTTTTCTTTCCCTGCTCGTACTGCTGCTCACCTCGCTCCATCGCGAGGTTCTTCATCTCGCGTGCCTTGTCTTTCACTCGGTCCTTGGTCGCTTCCGAGCCGCTCGTGGGTTTAGTGCGCTCGTGCCCGCTTGTGCCGGGCTGATTGATACTCATTGCTGCCTCCTTAGAAACTTTGTTTGGTTTCTTGGCGACAGTTACTTCATTACCCGTACCAACTCGGGGACGGTTTCGTTTTTTCAGTCGCATGCCTGACGCGCCAATGGATGAGTCATCTCCGAGCGCGATGAGTCATGCCGATCGCGCGAATGGTTTGCGTGCCACTCCGCGAAACAGAATTCGGCTTCGAGAGATGGGGAGCCTTGCTCCGACTCCGACGCGGATTGAATCGAAAAGCCCGTTCTTTCATCCTCGGGGAAAAGCGGTGGGGTCCGGCAGAACGGAGATGATGGCGCGGTCCCGATGAGGCGGCTCGAAGAGAAGGCTCGCGAGTCGCCGGAGTGCGGGGCGGGGTCATCGGGAAGGCTCGGAATTGAGGGTCGAGAAATATGGCTGGTCGCCCGTCGCGTTGGCACCGGTGGTCATGGCCATGAGCAGCCGCTTCGCAGTCGCCACGCATATTCTCACCGTCCTCGCGGTGAGGGGAGAGGAGCCGAGCAGCTCGGATCTGATCGCCTCGAGCGTCGGCACCAATCCGGTGGTCATCCGGCGCCTGCTCGGCATGCTCGGACGCGCCGGGCTGGTGCGTGCCCAGAGCGGACGCGGAGGGGGGGCGCTGCTCGCCGTCCACCCGGAATCGATCACACTCTACGATGTCTATCATGCCGTCGAGGGACGTGACCTGATCTCGATTCATCCGTCGGTGGAGACTCCCTGCCCGGTCGGGCAGAAGATCCACGGCGTGCTCGAGATCTGCACCGCAGAAGCGGAAGAGGCGATGAACCGCTATCTTCGCGGGGTGACGCTCGCGGAGATTGCCAGCAGGGTGAAGAGCTGAAGTCAGAAGGCAGAAGTGAGGCTTAGGCGCGTCTAGAGCGTCACCTCCCACCGGTCCTATTCGTCCTACTCGTTGGTCGTCCCGCACGAACATCGCCACTTTCTTCTCGCCGCCGGGATGCTCGAGCTGCCCGACTTCTTCGAATCCGAGCGCGCGGTGAAAGGCGATCGAGCCCGGGTTCGGAGGGCGGAGGTTCACCTCGGCGCAGATCCTTGGGATGCGGCGCAGCCGCGCCGCGGAGAAGAAATCGTCGTAAAGAGACCGCCCTATCCCGCGCCGGTGGAAACCGGGATCGACGGCGATTCTGTCGATGTAGAGAAAGTCGCGGTATCGCGCGCGGAACCAACGGTAGTTGATGCTGTCGTAGTCGGTATCCGCATCGAGCACGAGGAGGAATGCGGCGATCTCACCCATCTCCTCCGCGACGCGGAACCAAGCGGCCTGACGGGCGAATCGGCGCATGTCCTCGATCGTGAGCGAGTTCATGTTCGGAACGGCGCCCTCGTTGATCGCCAGGATTCGCTCCAGATCCTCGGACGCGACGTCTCGAAGAATCATCGCGCCTGTTCCAGCCCCGCGGTCAGGTCCGACAGGCGCGGGCCGTGCGCTTCCTGCCAGATCTCGAAGTAAAGGGTTCGCCCGGCTCGAGTCAGCGGATCGTGCTCCTCGATCGTCGAGGCATAGGTCTTGTAGCAGGCGAGGGCGTTGCGGGCGGCGGAGACTTCCGCTTCGCCGACCTCGATCTCGCAGTCGACCGCTTCGGGCTTCGAGGTACGGAGTGAGACCGGCTCGGGCCCGTCGGTCGGAAGAAGCGTGAAAAAGGCCAGCCGCCGCCGGCGCTCTCGCGTGGCAACGAAGGCACCCTTCACCGCGGCGTGCGCGACCAGATGGTCGGGATGACCGCTGATCCCGTGGGCCGGATAGGTGATGACGACGTCCGGGTCGAGCGCCTCGATCCTGCGGGCGATGTCGGCCTCGAGCTTGAGCGGATCGACCTCGTCGAGCCCACCGTCGGGATGATCGAGGATTTCCATGGAGGCGAGGCCGAGGATTTTCTCGACCCGGCGCATCTCTTCGACGCGAATTCGCCCCATCTGCTCCACGCTCAAGCCGAGACGCTCGCGCTGGACGGTCGCGCCGCCGCGCGTGAGCGTGAGCAGATGCACATCGTGACCCTGGCGCCGCTGGCGCGTGATCGCGAGTGCGGGGCCGAACGATTCGTCATCCGGATGGGGAAAGACGTAGAGCAGCCGCATCGGTCACCGGATGACGATGTCGAGCTCGGCAATCAGGTCGGCGACATCGTGATAGACGAATTCATCCGGGTTCGACACCAGCTTTTCGAGCGGTCGCATCACGAATCCCTGCTCCTGGAGCGCGCGATGAAGCTGGCGCGCGGGGAGGCATAACTCTCTCGGGTGATTCGGAATGTGATCCTGCTCCTCGCCCTCGAACCGGAATCCATGTCGCTCGAGCGCGGTCCGGCGGTCGCGAAGTTTCTGCTGGAGCTCGCGCGCCTTCGCGACCAACTCGGGATCGAGCGTTCGCCCCTCCTTGAGCGACGTCAGCGCACGGCGCAATTGCTCGATCGGCGGATTGAGCAGGTCCTCGTCTTCCTGCGGGACCTCCGAAGTGATCGCGGTCACGTCGCCGAAGGCGAACTCCGCATCGCTGAGCGCTGCCGGAGACGGGTCGTTCCGGATCGCTTCGACCGAGTTGGTCAGGACCGTGGCGGCCAGGCGAAGCTGTTGCTGGTAGAACGCGTCCGTCATCGACTCGATCGACTGGTGAAGGTGCGCCACAGCCGTCACGAGCTCATCTACTGACATGCCCCGATTGTAGCAGCCGTCCGGTCCGGGACGACATCACACTCACGATGGGCGCAGGCTCGCCACTTCCTCGGGCGTCAATGCCCGGCTGCTTCCGGCCGGAAGGTCGCCGGTCGCGATGGATCCGATCGCCGTCCTCGCGAGCTCCACCACTTCCGCGCCGACCGCTTCGACCATCCGTCTCACCTGCCGGTTCCTCCCCTCGGTCAGCACGATTTCCAGCTCCGATCCCGCGGCATCACCCGACCGGCGGACGATGGCCGGACGGGTCACTCCGTCGCCCAGCTCGACCCCGGACCGCAGCCGCTCCAGCGCGGCGTCTTCGAGCCGCGGGGCGGTTCGCACACGATAAGTCTTCCGGATCTCGTGCTTCGGATTCGTGATCCGTTCGGCGAGATCCGCGTCACTGGTCACGATCAGCAGGCCGCTGGTGTCGAAGTCGAGCCGCCCGGCGGAGAAAACGAATCCCCCGGTCTCCGGGAGGAGGTCGTAGATCGTCGGCCGCCGATCGGGATCGCGGTACGTCGTGAGATAGCCGACTGGTTTGTGAAGGAGCAGGTAGACGTGATCGCGGTCGGGGAGAGGCTGTCCGTCGAAGGTGACGCGATCGAGCTCGAGGTCCACCCATCGGTCGGGGTCGATCACGGTCTCGCCATTGACCGCTGCCCGCCCCGCCGCGATCCAGGAGCGGGCCTCGCGGCGTGAGCCGAGGCCTC
>JBHEOL010000153.1:0-4443 GCA_046261635.1 Thermoanaerobaculia bacterium
GGCAAAGCGCTGCTGGACGTCCCGGAGATCGTGCGCGAGATCGGCCGTCGATGCGTAGCGCTCGCCCGGCTTCTTCTGGAGACAGCGGTCGACGATTGCGGCGATCTGCTCTGGCGCACCCGGCCTCTGCTCCGCGAGCGAGGGCGGCGTGTCGTGCAGGATCGCCGCGATCGTTTCCATGCTCGTCTCCCTCCGGAACGGTGAATCCCCTCCGAAGATCTCGTAGAGGATCGTTCCGAATGAAAACTGATCCGAGCGGAAATCCGCCGGCAGGCCGCGTGCCTGCTCGGGCGCCATGTATCCGGCGGTTCCGACGACGACGCCCGGCATCGTATCGGCGTTCGAATCGAACGGCGCCGCCGGATCGTCGGTCGGCTTGGCGAGGCCGAAATCGAGGATCTTGATCCGCCCCTGGGGCGTGATCATGATGTTCTCCGGCTTCAGGTCGCGATGGACGATCCCTCGCTCGTGGGCCGTCGCGAGCGCGTCGGCGATCGCGACCCCGATCTCGAGCCCGCGGTCGATCTCGAGCGGCCCCGCCGACAAAAGATCGCGCAACCGCTGCCCCTCGATGTACTCCATCGCGATGTAGGGATGCCCCCCGTACTCACCGATCTCGTAGATCGTGATGATCGACGGATGATTCAACGCCGAGGCGGCGCGCGCTTCGCGCTCGAACCGATGAATCTGCAGGCTGTTCCGCGCCAGGTCGTGGCGCAGGAACTTGATCGCGAGGTCCCTCCCCAGACGGAGATCGCGGGCCCGGTAGACATCGCCCATCCCACCACTCCCGATTCCCTGGACGACCTCATAGGACCCGAACCGAGTACCCGGATCGAGTTTCATGAACCACCAGTATAGGTTTTCCACGAGATCGAGGCACGGCTCGCTCCGCATCACCGAGCTCACGTTTTGATCGGCGAATCTGGTTGGAGGGCTGTTTCCATGGCGAGGGGGTGCCAGCCTCTCAACCGGCTGAAAATGGTGAGCAATCGAACATCGTAGATGTGACCCCCGATGGCGGCCGAGGCTTCGTTCCCGCGCGCACCCTTCCACCCCGCGCAACGACACTTCGGCTGATTCCGTCGAGACGCGAAAAGTGAACCGAAACGTTCCGAGTCTGTACAATGCGAGCTCAGCATGGATGGGAGAGCAAGTGAGTGACATTCTCGATGGTGAAGCCCCGCACCGGCGGCGTGTCCAGCTCACAGACGCCCTCGGGCGCCTCGGCGCTTCCCGCTTCGCGAAGATGCTCGTACACGGAAGCCTCGACGTGGAGCTCTACGCCCCGCGCGGGTCAGATCCGCAGCAACCTCACACCCGGGACGAGCTCTACGTCATCGTTCGCGGCAAAGGGATGTTCGTCAACGGAGACGTGCGCCATCCGTTCGAGACGGGCGACGTGATGTTCGTTCCCGCCGGCGAGGTCCACCGCTTCGAGGACTTCAGCGAGGACCTGGTCACCTGGGTCATCTTCTGGGGCCCCGAGGGCGGAGAATAGTGGCGGAGGCTCCAGCCTCCGCCGTCGTCCCCCACGAAGCCCAACTCCCCCCTCCGCCCACTGGCAGATCCTCGCAATGAACGCGATCGTCTCCCCTATTCTGCAATCCAGAGGTCGGGGTAATTCGTGACGAAGCCGTCCGAGTCGACTTCGAGATCGCGGAGGAACCGGCCGCCGGCGCTGGTGTATCGCCAGTTCGCAGAACCGGTCCGGCGGTAGGTCTGTTCGAGCGGCTCGAGCGTGAAGCCGGGGAAACGAAGCCAGGCTGCGAGGACGTTCGCTTCCTCACCCACTTCGAGTGCGAGCCGGCGAATCGGAAGGAGATTCGTCGACGGACTGAAGTTCAGATCGACATCGACCGCTCCCGCGACCTCCGGCACTTCGACGCCATTCAGAAGCCATCGTCCCTCTCGCGCGACCTCGATGCGGGAGCTCACGATTGTCGATCCGATCCACCCTGCGACCGTCGCGGAAACGGTCTTCCACGTTTCGTCGCAGACGATCTCGTAGTCGAGAGCCGTCGGCCCTTCGCCCGCTGCGAACACGGCGCGGCCGGCGAGCCGCCAGAGCGCGTCGCGGTGGGAGAGCCGTGCCGATTCGTGGCCGGGCCTGTCGATCCTCCGCCAGAGAATGGTCGAGGTGTCCAAGGTCGATTCTCCTGCCGGGCATGTTAAAACAACAGGGGCCAGGGGCTAGGGAATGCAAGAGCAAAAGAACAGAGGCATGCACGGGGGTCGTTGATGGCGGAAGTTTTATCGATCTGGATCAAGCGCGCCCATGGCGGGGTGATGGACGCCGTGGAGGAAGCGACGCTCGTCGTCGGGAGCGGAGTGGAGGGGAGCGCGGACCAGGGTGGGAGGCGGCAGATCACGGTGCTGGACGAGGCGGCGTGGCAGCGCGCGTGCCGTGATGCGGGCGCCGAGGTTGATCCGAAGAAACGCCGGGCGAACGTGCTCGTGCGCGGAGTCGAGCTCGAGGGGACACAGGGGAAGGTGCTGCGGATCGGCTCCTGCCACATCCTCATCCACGGCGAGACGCGGCCGTGCAATCTGATGGACGAGATGCAGCCGGGTCTGCGCAGCGCAATGGGGCCGGAATGGCGGGGAGGAGTCTACGGCGAGATCCTCGACGCCGGGCAAATCCGAATCGGCGACGAAGTCGAGGTGGAGAAAGCAGGGGCTGGGGACTAGGGGAAAAAAGCAAGGACCAGGGACTAGGGAAAAGCAACGGCAACATCAGAGCTGGAAACAATCGTCCGCCTGGGACTTTGCCGTTGCCTTTCCTGGCCCCTGGCCCCTAGCCCCTGACCCCTGCTTCTAGCCCCTAGCCCCTGTTCCTCGTTATCCTTCCGCGCATGGACGACGTCGTCGAACGGCTCGTCGCGGCGCTTCGCGAGGCCGAACGGATGGTGGTCGTCACCGGCGCTGGCATTTCGGCGGCCAGCGGTCTTCCGACCTTCCGGGGGAACGATCCGGACGCGATCTGGTCGAAGGATGTGACCGAGATCGCTACGGCGGCCTACTTCCGGACCGACCCGGTCGGCTGGTGGCGGTGGTTCGACCGCGTGTTCGCCGGAGTGATCGACGCCGAGCCGAATGACGCCCACCGCGCGATCGCGAGGCTCGAGCAGATCGTCACGGCGCGCGGCGACGCGTTCCTCCTCGTCACGCAGAACGTCGATCTTCTCCACGAGCGCGCCGGCTCGCAGCGGATGGTGAAGATCCACGGAACCGCCGACCGGCTCCGCTGCTCGCAACGGGGATGCGCGCACGGTGAACCGGAAGGCTCGCTCCCCCTGGCGACGGAAGCGTTCAGCAGATTCCGGGAGGCGCCCTCGCTCGAGACGATCCCGCGGTGCCCCTCCTGCTCGGCGCTCGTGCGCGCGCACGCCCTTCTGTTCGACGAGTTCTACACGGCGCACGTCGATTACGGATTCGATCGCGCGGCCGCGGCGCTCGAAACCGCGGACCTGATTCTCTTTGCCGGCACCTCGTTCTCGGTCGGAATCACTTCGATGGCCCTGGATGCCGCGCGCTTCCGCCGTGTCCGGATGATGTCGATCGATCCCTTCGGCCGTCCGCCCCGGCCGGTGGAGCACCTCGAAGCTCCCGCCGAGTCGGCTCTTCCTGCCGCCGTGGTGCTGCTGGAGGGAAAAAGCAGGGGCTAGGGGCCAGGAAAAACAACGGCAACATCAGAGGTGGAACAATCGTCACCCAGCGATTTTGCCTTTGCCCTTCCTAGCCCCTGGCCCCTAGCCCCTGGTCCCTGCTCTTATGGCCCCAGGCGCGTGATCTTCCACTCCTCCTCCAGCCGGTCGTAGCGGAAGCGGTCGTGGAGGCGATCGTCACGGTTCTGCCAGAACTCCAGAACCCGCGGCACGAGCCGGTAGCCGCCCCAGTGCGCCGGGCGCGGGACGACCTTCCCCGCGTACTGTTCGATCAGGGAGTGGGCGTTCTCTTCGAGAACCTCGCGGCTTTCGATCGCGCGGCTCTGCGGCGATGCCCAGGCGCCGATCTGGCTTCCGCGCGGACGCGTCGCGAAGTAGGCGTCCGACTCTGCGTCGTCGACGCGCGCGACTTCCCCTTCGATCCGGACCTGCCGCTCGAGAGCGCCCCACCAGAAGCAGAGGGCCGCATGAGGATTGATGTCGAGCTCCGCCGCCTTGCGGCTACGGAAGTTCGTGTAGAAGGTAAAGCCGCGCTCGTCGAAGTCCTTGAGGAGTACGACCCGCGCCGACGGCCGTCCCCCTCCGTCCGCCGTCGCAAGCGTCATCCCCTCGGCGAGCGGGATCTTCGCTTCGATCGCGTCGTGAAACCAGCGCGCGAACTGCCGGATCGGATCGGCTTGGAGATCGGATTCGTGAAGCATGAAGGGGATGGTAGTCGACCGGCGAGGAGGGAGTCGAGCGCTAGGGCAAGTCGGAGCAACGGCAACCCCCCGTC